>NZ_JATABF010000005.1:0-165131 GCF_036533715.1 Vibrio sp. M260121
AGATATAGTTCAGGCGAGAAAAATGGTCGCAGAGTCTGTAGAAATCTATAATCAGATGAGGCCTCATACAGCGCTAAAATACAAAACGCCCGATGAAGTACATCGAGCGTTTTAACTAAAAAGTGTCAACCCATATCAGGACGGGTCAGAGCTATAAACTTTTTAGCTTATTCGTTATTGCAAGCAAAATACGACTCTATTGCTCCAGCAACTGTATCGACTTTGTGCTCTTCCATTCCATACCAAAGTGGTAATCGAATAATTTTTTCACTCTCTTGCGTCGTGAAATTGTCTTCCCCTGAGAAGCGACTGAATCGCTCACCAGCTGGTGCACTATGCAATGGAACATAATGGAACACACTAATAATCTCCTTTTTTTTCAGGAAATTAATAAGGTCTGTTCTTTCTTCAATGTCCGCTACTTTTATATAGAACATATGAGCGTTGTGTTGACATCCCTCAGGCATACTTGGTAGTGCAATTTTGCCTTGTTGAGAAAGCTCAGAAAGCAGTTTGTAGTATCGATTCCAAGAGGCCAATCGGTTTTCATTGATTTTTTCAGCGACTTCCATCTGCCCCCATAAGTAAGCAGCTTGTAGCTCACTTGGTAGCAGGCTACTGCCGAGATCGATCCAAGTATACTTATCAACCATTCCACGCTTAAACTTACTACGGTCTGTCCCTTTTTCGCGTAAGATCTCTGAACGTTCAACAAATTTAGGATTATTAACGACGAGCAAGCCACCTTCCCCGCCACTTGTATAGTTTTTCGTATCGTGAAAACTGAATGCGCCAATATCACCAATCGTACCAAGAGGGCGCCCTTTGTAGCTGGACATAACGCCTTGAGCCGCATCTTCAATAACAAACAATTGATGCTTTTGCGCAATTGCCATGATCGTATCCATTTCACAAGCCACACCAGCATAATGCACAGGTACAATCGCAACCGTCTTATCAGTAATTGCTTGCTCTATCAGCGTTTCATCGATATTCATTGTGTCTGGACGAATATCAACAAATACAATTTTTGCCCCTCTTAGAACAAATGCGTTTGCTGTACTCACGAAGGTATAGCTTGGCATGATGACTTCATCACCCGGCTTAACATCAATAAGCAAAGCGGCCAACTCTAGAGCATGTGTACAAGAAGGAGTCAAAAGACTGCGCTCACAACCTAGGTGATTCTGAAACCACTCATGGCACTTTTTCGTAAACTCTCCATCACCACAAATGGAGTGTTTTTGCATCACTTCTTGAATGTACTGGTCTTCGTTACCAGTGTATGGCTTGCGATTAAACTCAATCATTTAACTTTCTCTAATAAACACTCTAATGAATGCACAGTTGGCTTTTCAGACAAGAGACTGTAGTTTTCCTTGATCGTCTCTATCGGCCAGTTCCACCATTCAATGTTCAATAATAACTCAATTACTTCTTTGGAAAATCGATACTTAATGATTCTGGCCGGAGAACCAGCGACAATAGCGTATGGTGGAACGTCCTTAGTCACAACAGCATTAGCTGCTACAACCGCCCCATGCCCAATCGTGACACCACGTGTAATCACTGCGCCAGTAGCAATCCACACATCACTTCCCAGCACCACCTTTTTCTCAAAACGCTCATAAGGGCACACAACACCATTGGGTCTAATTCCATCATGCTCATTATATAAAAACGAATGCTGTGTCATCCTCGTGTAGTCATGCTCAGCACCACCTATAGAAACATTCCAAGAAACTGAACAGAATGCACCTACTTCAGCACACATGATTACAGTCCCCATCCCTGTGTAACTGTATCTGCCAAGCTTACTGGAGTATATCTGGTTATTTCTATCAACCCTGACAAAATCTCCTAATGCTGAATAATCAACTCGACTAAAATTGCCAACACTGCAGCGCTCACCAAGTTGAGACTCTTTTACTCTCGCGCCTTGGTATACAACACATGAATCTGGGATAGAGCTAATCTTTTGCTGTATTTTCATACATCAGCTTCTTCATAAAAGTTTGTATAAATATCGTGCGCAGCGTCTTGCAATGAAAACGTTGGCGACCAATTGAATTCACGATAAAACTTCTCAGATGACATTAAAGACAAGCTATTAATAACTCTTCGATTGCTATCAACCTGAAGTAGTTCATTATTATCAAATGCATTTACAATAACTTCGCCTATGGTTCTAACACTAGCTAGCTCTCCACTACCCAGATTAAACACGCCGGAAGTCTTATTGCTTTGAACAACTTGGTGTAACGCACTGATCACGTCTTTAATATATATATATTCTCTAGACAACCCTTTCACTGATACTGATAAGGGGTATCCCAATGAAGCGTTCTGGAAGAATGTACTCAGTAGCCCGCCTTCATATTCGTCGTGAGTGAACACTTGAGCTAAGCGAATTACTTTTATTTTTAAACCTGCTTTTTCATTGAAGAACTTAGCCATCATTTCCGATGCTGCTTTGGAAAGTGC
The DNA here is from genome assembly GCF_036533715.1 of Vibrio sp. M260121. Taxonomy (NCBI): domain Bacteria; kingdom Pseudomonadati; phylum Pseudomonadota; class Gammaproteobacteria; order Vibrionales; family Vibrionaceae; genus Vibrio; species Vibrio sp. M260121. The sequence continues at coordinate 2,485 of NZ_JATABF010000005.1, forward strand.
GTATTCCGTATCTGGGATAACCTCATCAGACTCTAACCAAGGAGCATTCATTCGCCCATAAACGGAGCAAGAAGAGAGGTAAGTAATATTCTTTAACTGAGCTTCAGCGGCTGCCTTAAATATTGCTCGATCAAGAGTAACATTGTCTAAGTAGCAGTCTCCTTTAGCATAAGGTCTCATGGAAGCTAAATGTAATACCGCATCAGCATTTGAGAAGATATCGACTAATGAAACTACACTATAATCCGTAGACTGCCAGACAACTTCTCTTGACTCATCACTCGGCAAGCTCTTGCTCCTCGTTAGCGCAAGGATCTCGTACTTATCTGCATAAGCTTCCAAAAAGCGCTTACCTATAAGACCATTAGCTCCAGTAATTACAAGTTTCATCGACATACTACCTACCCTGTATTACTAAACTAGAGGAAAGATACAATAGCCGCACTTTTCCATTTTACCATTCATCCTTTTTACCGCGTCGCCGGCACCATAGTAGAGCTCTCGATAAACCTCTTTCCCTGTTATATCAGGCACTTCGAACGTCTCAGTGGGTGGTTGGCAGTAAAACTCTAGGCACATATTTTTCGTTTCATACGTTGTAGGGATGGTTACATCACCTTCTAGCAAATGCTCCAAAGCAATATTTAATAGGTTAACGCCGCAAGACTCATTTATCAGCCTCCACATATGGCAACCATCGAGTCGCGGTGTTACCTCAATCAAATAAGGCGTCTCTTCTTCCATTTTTATTTGAAAATAGACTGGACCATTGGTGATCTGAAGTGCTTGAACAGTATCTAAAACCAATGCTTTCACATTTTCATTAGCTAAAGTAGAAAGCGCAGACGGAAGTATATGCTTGTGAATAATACCACCATCAAACATAGCCCAAGAAACACGTCCAGACGGCAAGAAGAATTTCAATTCACCGTCCACTACATAAGCGTTTACCGAGATTTCTTCCCCTTCAATTTTCTTTTCAGCAATGACTTTTCCTGCTCTTGAGTATTGAATAGCATTACGAAATGACGCTTTTAATTCTTCTTCATTATGTGCAGTTGTCACACCTCTCTGCCCCTGACTATCAACAGGTTTCACGAACAGAGGAAATGAGAGATCGACGTTGGTGCTTTCATTTTCCATGACAATAAAAGGTACTGAACCCACACAATGCTTCAGCTTTTCTCGGAAGAGATCTTTGTTATTACAGCTTAATGCTGTTTCGTAAGACACAAAGTGAGGAAGTCCTAGTTGCTCACTAACATAAGCAACGGTTGGCATTGCCACATCTGAACCGACAGAATATACAACATCAATGGCCTTATCCTGACAATACTTCTTAACTTTCTCTTTATCAGTGATATCGACTAAAGCGAACTGATCTACATACTTTAAGCCCCGCCCATCATCCGAATAGCTCAGAGCATGCACCTCATAGTTACCGCTGTTATGTAGCAATTTCAAGATATCAACTTGTGCATTGCCAATACCCAAGATCACAATTTTTTTCATTATCAGTTCACCAAGTTAGCTAAAAATAACATTGAGGTTATTTACAAGATTCTGTTTCGAGTAATACTCTTTAATCGCTGAAGCACTTTCAATACCGCTCATTGCGTCAATCTCTAAACTGAAATCATCAATGTTAGATACCCTCGCCCCCAGAGCTTCAAGAGTTTCAAACGATGAGGTTTCTTTTCTTAAATAAACCGTCTTACCCATACCAAGCAACACACGAGTGGTACTCATAGCTTGCTGGCGATTGTGGTTGAAAACTGCAATATCAATCGTAGTGAGTAGCGACATATATTCATCGTACTTGATGTAATCGAGGATTGGCTCAAATGAACTGCCAAACATCTTATTCCCAAGCTCCACCATGGCGCTTGCATGCTTCTTAGAGCCGTAGTTCAAAGGGCAGATAACACGAACATTTTCATTTACAAATGGGGCAATTTTGGCAAACGCCTCTTCATGATTATTGGTTGGATCTGCGGAGTTACCAACAAGAATGTTGAGCTTGTTATCTTTTTTATCCGCGATAGGGATATCGTGATACAGGCTCGCAGGATACATAAAATAAGGTAAGTGAGGCGCTTTCGTCCCATACCATTTCACAACATTTTCATAATCACCTTTAATGCTGGTAATGATATATCCCATGTCTTTTATCACTTTTTTTCGGAAAAATTCTTTGTATCGACCGCGGCGAGTTAACAAGTTCTCATCTCGGCTGTACAAATCTCCTCCCCAAACTGCCCAGTAACATTTTGGTAGTAGAAACCTCAGCACCCATAAAATTTGGGTTATCTTGATTTTAAAAAGACCATGAATAATGATCTTCTCTGCCTTGATACCATGCTTGACCAAGTTTTTTAGAAACACCAAGTAGTCGAAGTAATTGTGCTTCTTTTTATCATAAGAAAAGATGTTACTCCTCTCTTTGATAGGGAATTTGTCATGAGTTTTAAACACGAAAAAGACCTGCTCACTCATGTCCAAATTATCTTCAACAAAGTTTATGTAGTCGGCTGTAAACTTATCGTCATTGATGATATTTACAAACTTCATTTAGCTCACCAACGCTTTTAAGTATTGGCCATAAGAGTTTTTCTCTAACCCTTTTGCTAGGTCTAGCAGCTGCTCTCTCGTTAACCAACCATTATTGAAGGCGATCTCTTCCAAACAAGCCACTTTTAAGCCTTGAACATTTTCAATGGTTTCGACAAATGAGGATGCCTCAAGCAAACTTGCATAAGTACCGGTGTCCAGCCAAGCAAAACCGCGGCCGAAGACCTTAACGTTTAAACGACCTCTATCTAAATACATCTGATTCAAAGTCGATATTTCTAGTTCACCTCTTGCTGAAGGCTTAACTTGTTTGGCCAACTCGATCACGTCGTTATCATAAAAATAAAGCCCCGTAACGGCATAGTTGGATTTCGGCTGTTCTGGTTTTTCTTCAATTGACACAGCTCGCATCTGTTCATCAAACTCTACAACGCCAAAACGCTCTGGATCTTTTACTTTGTACCCGAAAACGGTTGCCCCTTCTCCAGCATCAACCGATTTTGCTGCCTTCTGAAGAATTGGTGTAAAACCTTGGCCGTAAAAGATGTTGTCACCCAAAACCAAGCAAACCGAATCATTTCCGATAAACTCTTCGCCGATGATAAATGCTTGTGCTAATCCCTCTGGTTTTTCTTGAACTGCATAGGTCAAAGCAATACCAAAATCAGATCCATCACCAAGTAAACGCATAAATCCTTCTTGGTCTTCAGGAGTCGTGATGATTAATATTTCTCTAATTCCCGATAACATTAAAACTGATAGCGGGTAATAAATCATTGGTTTGTCATAGACCGGAAGCAGTTGCTTTGAGACACCACGAGTAATTGGATATAGACGCGTTCCAGAGCCACCAGCAAGGATAATGCCTTTCATTTTCTTACCTTATTCTAAAATTATTGACCAAGACGCTCTAAGCTATAAGAACCGTCTAGAACACGTTGCCACCATTCTTTATTCGTCAAATACCATTCAACGGTCTTACGTAAGCCTGTCTCAAAGGTTTCTTCTGGTATCCAGCCTAATTCACGTTCAATTTTAGAAGCATCGATAGCGTATCGAACATCATGCCCTGGTCGATCTTTTACATAAGTAATTAAATCTTGGTAATGCGCAATGCCTTCAGGCTTGTTGGGCACAAGTTCTTCTAGAATTTCGCAAATTGACTTAACAACATCGATGTTTGCTTTTTCATTGTGACCACCAATATTGTATGTTTCCCCAATAACGCCTTCTGTCACAACTTTGTAGAGCGCTTTGGCGTGGTCTTCTACAAACAACCAATCGCGGATCTGCATGCCATCGCCATATACTGGCAATGGTGAACCTTTTAATGCATTTAAGATCATTAAAGGAATCAGTTTTTCAGGAAAGTGATATGGTCCATAATTATTGGAACAGTTAGTCACAATGGTCGGAAAACCATAAGTTCTTAGCCAAGCGCGAACAAGGTGATCGCTCGACGCTTTCGAGGCAGAGTATGGTGAAGATGGTGCATACGAGGTTTCCTCTGTAAACAAATCATCTGTTCCCTCTAAGTCGCCATATACCTCATCTGTTGAGATATGGTGGAAACGAAAGGCCGCTTTGTTAGCGTCATCAAGCTGATTCCAATATCCACGAGCTACTTCTAATAAGGTATAAGTACCGACAATGTTGGTCTCAATGAAAGCAGCAGGGCCATCAATAGAACGATCGACGTGAGATTCTGCCGCTAAATGCATAACTGCATCAGGCTGGTGTTCTGAAAACACACGCTCTAGTGCGACACGGTCGCAGATATCCACTTGTTCAAAAGCATAGCGCGCGTGACTGGACACCTGGCTAAGAGATTCTAGGTTACCTGCGTAGGTTAGTTTGTCTAAGTTAATCACTGAGTCTTGCGTATGATTAATAATATGGCGTACAACAGCAGAGCCAATAAACCCTGCACCACCTGTCACTAAGATTTTCATTTTAAATTTATATCCACATTTACGGGCTATTCGGCCTCGGCACCAATCTCTCGATAGCACGGCAGAACGTTTTGAGTCGAATTAAGCTGAGCGATTACGACAAACTTACCTTAGCCCTTTTTGTTTCACTTAAGACTGATTGTAACCTAACATCAAGGATTCAAAGTCATCTTCAGACCAATGAATTTTCCGTTTACCAAGCTCTTTTCTAAATGAGCGAAGAAGACGATTTAAGTTTCGTTCTTTCCATTGTTCCCCAGATTGCTGCTTACACTTGTCAAAATCGATAATCCAGACCTTACCTTCACTATCTAGAAGGATATTATGAATATTCAGGTCGGTATGATTAACACCAACATCGTGCATTTTACGGATTTCTAGGCCGATTTTTTGGTAGTCTTCATTAGATAAGTTTTCCACCTGTAGCTTATCAACGAGATCGCTTGCCTCTGATATTTTTTCACTCAATAAGTCTGCTCGATATAACAAACCTATTTGTTCTACTTTAGCGGCAATAGGCCGAGGAACATTAACGCCAGCGCTACGTAGTTTTTGGAGCAGAACGAACTCAGCGTAACTGCGAGTTCGCTCTAAGCCTAGGAACAAATATTGGTCCCGGACAACCTTTCCGAACAAACCACCGCGGTGATAATGTCGTAATGCAGCAATCGTACTCTGAAGCTTGATAAACCACGTAGTGTCTCGCCCACTCGCACTGCCAACAATGGCATTACAACTGCGCCAGTAGTCGATATCAAACAAACTCTCAATGGGCTCAGTGATCAAGCTTTCGTCGTACCATACATGCGTATTATTTTCTTGATAGTGCTTCATCACGCCCCTCAGAAAAAGAGAATATAAGACCATGCAAAGGCAGCAAACAGTAATGCTACAAAGACAGCGGCAGAACCGATGTCTTTTGCTCGACCACTTAACTCATGTCTTTCCACACCAATCCTATCTACAACCGCCTCAATTGCAGAGTTAATCAGTTCAACAATCAACACCAAAACGACAGTGCCGAGCATCACTATACGTTCTATCTGAGAAACATCTAACCAGCAAAGCAGCAATACAGAGACAATGAGCAGTGCCAACTCTTGTCGAACCGCGGCTTCATGCTTTAAGGCGGCCTTTAGGCCTTGAAGTGAATAGATACTGGCTTTTAAAATCCGTTGAATGCCCGTGTTTCCATGCTTTCCTGAAACGGTTCCTGTTTTCTGCTTGTCCTTACCCACTTGAATGTCTCGTGATCACATAATAGCGTCATTTTACATTGTTCTATTTGAGGAACAATCTAGTAAGCCTCTTTTACCGCTCTTCAATGACACGACACCTCTTTTGATTGGCTTCTTTCAGAAAATGAAGGCTTCAAGTAACATAATAACCAATACCAAACGAATTACTGGATTACTTATGAAGATTGCATTGGTCCATTTAAGACACGCATACTCAGGCGGAGTAGAGCTGTACCTCAATCAAATGGCGAGATACATGGCAGAAAAAGGGGAAGAAGTCACTATAATCTGCCGCTCTCATGCTGATACACCTCCGCACCCTAACGTTAAGTTTGTGAAGTTGCGCGGTTTTAGTATTGGTAAAAGCCATCGCCTTTGGAAGTTTGCGAAAGCGGTAGAGAAACACGTTAAAGAGTCTGATTATGACTTGGTGTACGGCCTAGCTCACGCGTGGACACACGATGTGTTGAGAATTGGAGCAGGTACAAGCCTTCATATGGCACGGTCCTTAAATAAGCCAATGCGAATCAAAGATAGAGTGACACATCTGATTGAGCAAAAAGCAATGGCTCCTGGCGCCTACTACCATGTCATTAGTAATTCACATAAGAGTGCTCAGGAAATCCAAGAAGCGCATCACGTACCCAAAGACAAAATCACGGTAATCCACAACTTTGTCGATACGAAGCGCTTTGACGCACAACGAATCGAAAAAGAGGCTTTAGAGCTTAAGCAACAAATGGAACTTGCTCCTAACAAGCCGGTTTTCTTATTTTTAGGTACTGGCTACGAGAGGAAAGGGCTAAAACAAACTCTAACTGCATTTTCCAAACTGAACATTGATGCTCAATTGGTGATTGTTGGTCGAGAGACTCACGAGGGCGAGTACATTAAATTTGCGGAAAACCTTGGGATACAAGACAAATGTAAGTTTATGGGCGAAGACAAACGACCAGAGCTCTACTTTACGATGGCTGATTGCTATGTCCTGCCAACTCTCTATGAACCTTTTGGCTTTACGGTAATCGAATCTCTCGCATGTGGCACACCATCTATTACCACTGAAAACTGTGGTGCGAAAGAGGTTCTCAATCCAGAAGTGTCGAGCGTCATTGGAGCTGAAGTGAACCCAGATGAACTAGCAAAAGCGATGGAGTTCTGGGCTGATAAAAAACGTACGACCAATGTGAGTGAACAATGCAGAGCATTGGCCTTAACAATGGATGTCGACACTGTATTGGAGAAAAACTACCAACAGCTGTTGGCGGTATACAAAATGAAGCAGCAGTCAGCAAACACCTAATTTGGGTTTAGCTGACGCAATTGTAAAATCGTATTACTCTCTTAGCCTATTATTGTTGGCTAAGAGAGATTCTCTAACACTTTATCGAGCTTCTCTTGCACCAGCTCTACGGTAATTGCAGCCATTAAGTTATCCCCTTTCGCACGTGTGCCCCACGTGAGTGAGTCTACGGACTTGCCTTTTTGTTCTTCAACATGTTGTTGATAGACACTCGCGACATTTTCCAAATCGTTATAAGGTCCAGTACGTCTAGGATCACTATGCGCATATAAACCAATCACAGGTGTCATTTGAGTCGTAGCCAAGTGAGCGGGACCGGAGTCAGGGCTAATAACAACCGTAGCTTCACGCAATACAGCGGTCAGTTGCTTTAAACTTGTTTCACCGACGATACTAGTGACGGGCTGCTCGCACAGTGACTCAATTTTATGTGCTAATTGCTTTTCTCTTTCCGCTGGTGAGCCACATAGGATCACATGAAGTCCCAAAGACGATGCGTAATCGGCGATAGCTGCGTATCGCTCCACTAACCAGTTACGAGAGTCCTTACTTGCCGCAGCAGAAATCACGACACACTTTCGACCTTGGGTAATGCCTTTAGCGTAATCGACTGATTCACTGGGTAAGGGGATATTCCACGTTGGCTGGCTGAATGGAACACCAATATACTTAGCAAATTCAGCCATGTTATCTAACACGTGCATTGCCGTTGTGTTGGGTAAGTGACGATTAGTGAACCACCACTGCCCCTCTCTCGTTCTATTCTTGCTAAAGCCCACTTTGTATTTTGCTTGAATGCCCAAAGACAAAACACTCGATCTCAAGGCTGCCTGCATGTGCAGCAAAACATCAAACTTAGTGCCCTTTAGCTGCTTCCACACAGCCTTCATCCCTTTAAGGCCTTGTGACTTATCAAAAACAATCACATTAATGTCGGGCAAATCACCAATCAGTTGCGCCTCTATTTTGCCGGTAATCCAAGTTATCTTGGTTTGCGGCCAATGCTTTTGAATAGCTTGAACCACTGCGATCGCATGGCAAACATCGCCAATGGCCGACAAACGCAATACACACAAATGAGACGGAGGTGAAGTGAATAAACTCATGATAATTTAGGCTTTTGGTTTAAGAGCATTACTGACATAGCTTGAAGTATTTCTCGAGCGTCTTGATACAAATTAAGCTTTCCAATTGTTCATCCTGAAATTGGGCCACATGTCGATGCGCATTTTCAATCATGGTTTCTGCTTTATCTGGGTTTTCAAGGTAATAATTAATTTTCTCGTCAAAGTCAGACCAATCATCTTTCACTTCAACATAATGAACTCCTGGTTGTAGCGTACCTTCCATAAACCACGTTTCAAAACGCATCTTAGGCGTCACTACGACAGAATTCGAAGACATTGCCCACTTCAAATTGGTTGCAACATCGTTACCTTCAAGACAAATGATAAACTTGTACTTCAATTGATCTTGAATGGACATAAATTCTTTTTGCCATTCAGGGTGCTCTTGAGAAGGGTTGGATTGACCAGCATCCATCATAGGGTTCTCAAACATGGCTTCCATAAATCGAATACGATGAACCCGTTTCACAAAACCACGGAAAACCGCCATATCTTTCTTATCGTGAAAGCCTAATGCGTCGTTTACAAACTGGAAGTGTCTACGCTTGTTGAGTTTGAACAGAACTGAATTGTCGTTGTTACCCTCAATCGGCCTAGCCTTATAAAGCGTTGGGCAATCTTCTACGGCGACTTCATCCCCAAAGTAATAACAAAACGGATTAGTATCAGGGAAATAACGGAGGAACTCTTTAAGATCATACGTATATGCACTTTGACCTTTATGTGAGAAATGACTCAAACTGGTCGATTTACTGGAATCCAGCTCGCTCGGAGTATTTATCTTACAATAGTAATCCACTCGCTCTTGGACTAACTCCATTTGACCTTGAAACTTCTTTTCTAGTTTGTTTTTGTTGTAAGCAAAATACGCTTGTGGAGCAATGGTCAACAGCAGGTTTTTTATATAGTAAAAAAGTTTCATTAAAACGTTATGCCCTTATCACACCTATGTTTGTAGATGTTATCTATTCTCGAGTCGATGATGTATCATACTACTACTTTTAAGCGTTTTTTGACACTTTTGACAAACACAACGAGCTGCATATGAAACAACAAGGTCATAGTGCCACACACGTCATTTATCCGGGAACTTTCGACCCTATTACAAACGGCCATCTGAACCTCATAGAGCGCGCAGCCAAAATGTTCGACTCTATCACTATTGGTGTTGCCGCTAGTCCTTCTAAAAAAACGATGTTCACGCTAGAAGAGCGTGTACAGCTAGTAGAGCGCTCTATTAACCACCTTTCAAATGTCAATGTAGAAGGCTTTACTGGTCTACTAGTCGATTTTGCAAAAGCGCAAAACGCGAACATTCTAATTCGAGGCTTAAGAACCACCGTCGATTTCGAATATGAGTTCGGCTTAACCAGTATGTATCGAAAGCTATTGCCGGGCCTAGAAAGTGTTTTCCTTACCCCAGATGATGAGTACGCATTCTTATCCTCTACGATTGTGAGAGAGGTGGCTTTACATGGTGGTGAGATTAGCCGATTTGTCCCTGCTCCCGTTGAACTCGCACTTGCTCAAAAAGCCAAGAAATAATTACTCGAATAAAAGAAAAGAATTTCTATGAACGTATTAATTGTGTGTAAAGGCACGCTACCCCCAGTAACTTATGGTGGTACTGAACGCGTTGTTTGGAGCTTAATGAAAGCGCTTCATCAACTGGGTCATAGCGTTTACATTCTTAACCCTGAACCTATGACATGCGAATGGGCGACATGTATTACCCAGCAACCAAACTTATCTATTGATGAACAAATTCCCGATGAGGTTGATGTCGTTCACTTCCATGTCGGTGGCAGTTGCACTAAAAAGCCTTATGTCATCACTCGTCACGGTAACAACACCGTGGCCCAAAAAAACGATCCTAATTCAATTTTCGTTTCTCAAAAACACGCTCTGAACCATGGTTGTGAAGCCTTTGTATACAATGGCCTAGATTGGAGTGATTATCATCAGCCCAATTTAGAACTGAATAAAAGAGATAACCGCTATCACTTCCTTGGCAAAGCCGCTTGGCGTTTAAAAAACGTGCAAGGCGCAATAGATATTACGAAAAAAGCCAATGTCGCTTTGGATGTTTTAGGTGGACATCGATTGAATTTTAAAATGGGGTTTCGCCTCACTTTAGATCGCCATGTTAAATTTCACGGCATGGTTAACAACACAGAGAAGTGTGCAATACTTGAGCGCTCTAAAGGCTTGATCTTTCCTGTTACTTGGGAAGAACCATTTGGCTTAGCCATTACAGAAAGCCTGTTTATGGGTACACCCGTGTTTGCCACACCATATGGTTCACTGCCAGAGTTAATTAACGCGCCAGAGTTTGGCTCATTATCAAATATTGAAGATGAACTAGCGGACGCTATTAAACATGGAAGCTATAATCCCAAACTGTGTCACGAATACGCTCAAGACACGTTTGATCATATTTCAATGGCTAAGGCTTACATAGAGAAGTACGAAAAAGTACTCAATGGAGAAGCTCTGAATCAGTTTCTTTCTGAGCCAGTAAAACAAATAAAAAAATTACCTTACTTTAGATAGAACACCAATTTTGAGTCACTATGAAAGCATTTTGTATCACTTTAAAAGGCTGTGAAGACAGGCAAGAGACAACATTAAACACCCTAAAGAGAATCGGTTTAGATTGTGAGGTTTTCTACGGCGTCGATGCACGTAAAGACACTCATCCTTTATTGGGTCATTTAGATAGCCGACAGTTTGAATTCAACATGGGACGCCCATGCATCATCGGTGAGGCGGGATGTTATGCGAGCCATTACCTACTCTGGCAAAAATGCGTTGAGCTAAACGAACCTATCATCATTTTTGAAGATGATCTCAGCATTGAAGACGAGTTATTCCTAAACACATTGAAGGCCGTTGCCGAAAATATCGAAAACTGTGGGTATATTCGTACGGAAAACACTAGTAGTCGCGGCATGTTCTACGATGTGAAACAATATGGTTCTCAAAGATTAGTTAAGTATCTAAAAGTACCACAATGTACAACCTCTTATGCTATCAGCCCTTCGGCGGCACGAGCATTTATTGATGCAAGTAAAACGTTCCAATTCCCTGTAGACGTCTTCCTGCGTAATACTTGGTTGCACAAGCAGGCAATGTTTGGAGTAAGGCAGGCTGGCTTACGTGGAGGCAATAAGCCATCAGTTATTGGTAATAGAAAACGCCAAGGCGATAAAGATTACCTAGTAGCTACAATGAAGCTGCTTAATAAAGCAAAAAGTATGACGCTAAATTTAGTGATGAATGGTTACCACCTCATCAAAATGGGCCGAGAATACGGCCCAAAGAAGTTTAATAACTAACGCAGTTTACTTCTGACATTCCCCGCAAAAGAAGGTATTGCGTTGGCCTATCTTTTGTTCTTGGAGAGCTTCGCCGCATTCTGGGCATGGCTCTCCGGCTTTTCCGTAAACTAATAACTCTTGCGCGAAGTAACCAGGCTTGCCATCTGCTTGGGCGAAGTCTTTCAATGTGGTTCCGCCTTGCTGAATGGCAATCTCTAGCGTGGCTTTGATGTTCTCCACCAGCAATTGCCACTCTCTCTTGATTAGCTTACCTGCAGGGCGAGTGGGATGAATGCGTGATTTAAACAATGATTCGTTGGCGTAGATGTTTCCGACTCCGACGACAATTTTGTTGTCCATGATGAACTGCTTAACCGCAACACGCTTACCTTTGGCTTTTTCTGCTACGTAGTCCGCGTTGAACTCTTCAGTTAAAGGCTCTGGTCCCATATGACCTAAAACTGCATGTGGCTCATTGGGCGCGCTCCACAGCCATGCGCCAAAACGACGCGGATCGTTATAGCGCAGCACTTTGCCATTGCTCAGTTTGAGATCCACATGATCGTGCTTTGCTGGAGGAAAATCAGCATCAAGCACACGCAGTGAACCCGACATACCTAAGTGAACAATCGCGGTGCCTTCGTCCGTTTCTATCAACAGATACTTAGCGCGGCGACTGATATTACGAATCACCTGCCCTTCTAGCTTTTTAAGTTCTTGTGGGATATCCCAACGCAGCTTTGGAGTTCTGAATACAAATGCTTTGATCCTTTGGCCAATCATATGTGGACTGATGCCCATTCGGCTTACTTCAACTTCAGGTAATTCAGGCATTTGATTCTCCTTGCAACGCTAAGAACTTTGATACTGGGTGGCTAGCATAATCGAAAAAAGCTAAGACAAATACTGGTGATGCAAAGGGTTATTGGCGATAACGTTACTTGGGCATGATGTAGTTGCCATCGACAGAAATCGCAATCCATTTCCCTTGCCAGTTTTTAAACAACCAAAAATCGTCAAGGCGATAGAACGTCACTCGCTGTGGCTCTTCCAAACCTTGATACCAAATTTCGATGCTTTCCGGTGATGATAAACGCGGCTTTAACTGCTCGTATTGCTCTAGTGTCAGCTCAGTACCTTCCAATGACTGCCAACGAGTAACAAGTTCTTGTACGGGTATATTGGCTTTAATGTTCGATTGCCATTGGCCATTCTGCTTATCTAATTCCCAACCTGCATAGTAGATAGCACTGACGTCATGATCGGAGCGCAGCAAATTTGGATAAGGATCCGCGGGTTCTTCAATAAGGTAAGATTTGATCCATGTTGGTGCATTGAGGATCAGCATAAATACGATGATGCCTAGGATAAGAATGTTGTTCCAACGGCGGCGGCGAGCCGGACTTACACGCATAGTGGTTCCTAATCTCAAGTAGTTAGAGACAAACTATCAAAGCTCATCAATCTTGACTAGAACATCTGTATGCAAACGTGGTGAGGATGGAAATGAAGGAGAGATGGAGAAATTTTAGGTAATAAAAAACCCAACTCGAAAGCTGGGTTTTTCAAATCATCAAAGAGATAAAACCAATTATTTGATTTTAGCTTCTTTGTACATAACGTGCTGGCGTACAACTGGATCAAATTTCTTGATCTCAAATTTGCCTGGCATGTTACGCTTGTTCTTATCAGTTGTGTAGAAGTGGCCTGTACCTGCTGAAGATACTAGACGGATTTTCTCACGAACGCCTTTCTTTGCCATTGCCTATTTCCTCTTAAACGTTTTCGCCACGTGCACGCATATCAGCAAGAACAGTATCAATACCCTTCTTGTCGATGATACGCATACCTTTTGCAGATAGGCGTAGTTTAACAAAACGTTTTTCGCTCTCTACCCAGAAACGATGAGTTTGTAGGTTCGGCAGAAAACGACGCTTAGTAGCATTTCGTGCGTGTGAACGGTTGTTACCCGTTACTGGACGCTTACCAGTTACTTGGCATACTCGTGACATGAATGTCTTCTCCAAAATCGTTTCAGCTCGATATCAACCTTGGTGGCCGAACCTCTCTATTTCTTGGAAAGAAGTTAGAGGTTAAGAACCGCTATGGAAAATCCATACAAGGCTATCAAAGGTCGCGCATTATACTAACTTGATATGCATTGCTCAAGACCCGAACAGATCCTTTTTACAGGTTTTCGTGATCTTTTTTTAGACAGCAGGTTTTTTCTAGCAGTCCAAGCTGAATTCAGTTAAAAATTTAGTGGCGAGGATGATAGCAGATTTTTAGCAACTAACAACCTAAAAAACGCACAGTTATATCCAACCTCTTTCGGCAAAAGAGACGCTTTCCCCATCTCCGATAACGAAATGGTCCAAAATTCGAATATCCACCAGCGCTAAAGCGTCGATTAAACGCCGGGTAATCCTTCTATCTGCTTGGCTAGGTTCCGCCACACCTGACGGGTGGTTGTGGGCCAGAATCAATGCAGCAGCGTTGTGGTGTAAGGCGCGTTTGACGACTTCTCTCGGATAAACCGATGCAGCATCGAGTGTACCTTCGAATAAAATCTCATCTTTTATTACCCGATGTTGGTTATCTAAGAAAAGAATGTAAAAAGCCTCTCTTTGTCGGTCTCTTAATATAGAAGAAAGATAAAGTTTGGTTTGTTCTGGGCTGGTTAACGCGTCACCACGTTTTAATGTCTCGGCTAAATAGCGTTGCGTCATTTCCAAAACGGCTTGTAACTGGACGTATTTCGCTTGCCCCAACCCTTTATGTTGGCAAAATTCTTTCTCTGAGGCAGAAAACAACTGGCGAAGCGATCCAAAATCTTGGATCAGAAAATCCGCTAATTCGATAACGTTCATGCCTTGCGTGCCTGTACGTAGGAAAATTGCAAGTAACTCCGCATCCGATAGCGCTTGCGGACCGCGTTGCAGCAACTTCTCTCTTGGCATGGACTCGTTAGGCAAGGTTTTCAGTGTCATTAGTCGGCTCGATTGATGAGTGAGCGCCTATTGCACAAAATAAAAAGCGAAAGTCGAACCTGACTTTCGCTTTTTTCGTTAGCCACTGCTTTTCTATGTAATCAAGCGATCCATCAAAGCTTGAAGTTTCCAACCAGATCGTGAATTTCAGATCCTGACTGCGACAGCTGAGTGCTGATGCCTTCCGCGTGCTGAAGCGTGTCATTAATACGATTCACGATTTGTTGAATCGCCACTAGATTCTGGTTGATGTCCTCAGCGACCGCACTCTGCTCCTCTGCTGCAGAAGCGGTTTGGATACCCATATCTCGAATGGTACCAATAGAATGGTGCACGCCAGACAGCGATTGCTGAATCATAGAGGACTCCTCAACCGTCTTAGCCCCACGATCTTGGCTCGCCGCCATGGTAGTGACCGCTCTTGATACGCCCGTTTGTAACTGCTTGAGCATATCGCCAATTTCATGAGTACTGTTCTGCGTTCGACTTGCTAGCGAGCGAACCTCATCAGCCACCACGGCAAAGCCACGACCTTGCTCGCCAGCTCGTGCGGCTTCAATCGCTGCATTCAATGCGAGTAAGTTGGTCTGCTCCGCAATTTCTCCAATCACATCGAGCACCTTGGTAATTTGCTCGGTTTGTTGGCTCAGTTCGGCAATCGCCTCAGAGGTACTGTTCACTTCATCGACTAACTTGCTAATGCCATCAATCGCTTGATCGACTTCGCGCTGCGCCTCGGTAACTTGCCCGTTCGCATCATCAATCGCCTGCGCCGTTGCATTGGTATTACTCGCGACTTCTTTTGCC
The DNA here is from genome assembly GCF_036533715.1 of Vibrio sp. M260121. Taxonomy (NCBI): domain Bacteria; kingdom Pseudomonadati; phylum Pseudomonadota; class Gammaproteobacteria; order Vibrionales; family Vibrionaceae; genus Vibrio; species Vibrio sp. M260121. The sequence goes on from NZ_JATABF010000005.1 coordinate 17,793, forward strand.
GTCATGCTCATTTGCGTTACGGCCGTCACCACCTTATCGGTTTCCAGACAATGGTTTTGCATTTGATCGCTGGCTTGCGAGGTTTGCTGATCCAATTGCCCAGAGACGCTTTGGACTGTATTGGCAGAACGTTGAATGTCCTGCATTAGCGGATGCAGCTTATCCATGAACTCATTAAATGCCGAGGCCACCTCACCGACTTCATCTTTACTCTCAATTTTCAGACGAGCCGTCAGATCACCGCCCCCCGCTGCCACATCTTGTAAGGACGCCGCAATGTGTTGCAATGGTTGAATACCTTTAGTCACAGCGATACTGGTTAGAATACTTGTGATGATAAGGCCAATAACTGAGATCGTAACTGCAGATAGCGTATGTTCATTCAACTCTTGTGTGCGCAGTTCACGTTGCATCGCTACTTGCTGATCAATATCATCAATATAGATGCCCGTACCCAGCACCCAGTCCCACTTAGACAAGTACTCGGCATAACCTAATTTTGGTGCTTGCGCATCGATGGTTGGTTTATGCCAAGAGAAATAAAGGAAGCCATCGCCGTTCTTAGATGCATCAATCAGCCCGCCAATCACTGCTACGCCATTTTCATCTTTCAAACCGATAAGGTTTTTACCTTCTAGAGACGGCTTAATCGCATGTAGCGTGTTGACCCCTTTCGAATCATAAGCGAAGAAATAACCGTCACTTTCAAAACGCATCGCTTTGAGAATTTCTTTTGCCGCTTGTTTGTTATTGCCGTTTACGTCCGTATCGTAAAGCGGCTTTATCGCTGTAACCCCCATCATCATGTAGGCTTGCAGCTCTTTCTTGCGTGTATCAATTAACTCTTGTCTATCCCGAGCTAACTCAGCTTCTAAGCTATTACTGCCGTTGATGTAATAGACCACCGAGATCAATGTGGTGATCAACAACAAAGGGATCAGAGTCACCAGCAGCAATTTACTTCGACTTTTCAGCACCATCTTATTCCACTACCTCATTATTGTTATTTTTCCCCCTCTATCTTGCAGAGCGGGCAAAGATTGTCTGTGAAGTAAGCAAAAGTTTTATATAAGGCTCAGCAATTAATATTCTGTAGTTTGATATGGATTAGCTTCTCATCAGATTTGCTTGGGCGATGAGAGATTCAGTTGTGCTAAACTCGTCGCCAGAAAAATTGGAGATCTCACATGCAAACACTAGCAGGAAAGAAAATTCTACTCGGCATCAGTGGCGGTATTGCCGCGTATAAATGTGCGGAGCTAACCCGTCGCCTAATAGAAAGAGGCGCGCAAGTTCAAGTAGTGATGACCAAAGCGGCGAAGGAGTTCATTACTCCCTTAACCATGCAGGCAGTCTCTGGGCGTCCGGTGTCGGACAGCTTGTTAGACCCAGCAGCAGAAGCGTCGATGGGTCACATTGAACTGGCAAAATGGGCAGATTTGGTTCTTCTTGCGCCTGCAACCGCAGATTTGATTGCACGTATGTCTGCAGGCATGGGTAATGATTTGCTCACCACGTTAGTACTTGCGACAGATTCACCAGTAGCGGTATCTCCGGCGATGAATCAACAGATGTACCGCAATGTCGCAACTCAAGAAAACATAGCGACGCTGGCACGCCGTGGTATGCACATTTGGGGCCCTGCGGCCGGTGAGCAAGCATGTGGTGATGTTGGTCCAGGTCGAATGCTAGAGCCAATGCAATTAGTGCACCTGTGTGAGCAGTTCTTCCAACCGAAACTGTTGGCAGGAAAATCGGTATTGATCACCGCAGGTCCAACTCGTGAAGCGATTGACCCAGTGCGTTACATTTCTAACCACAGCTCAGGAAAGATGGGCTTTGCACTAGCAAATGCAGCAGCGCAATTGGGTGCAAAAGTCACGCTAGTCAGTGGACCTGTAAGCTTAAATACGCCAGCGGGTGTTGAGCGTATCGATGTTGCAAGTGCACAAGAGATGCGTGATGCAGTAATGGCTCAAGCGCCTAGCCACGACGCTTTCATTAGCTGCGCCGCCGTAGCCGATTACCGTCCAGAACATGTGGCGTCTCAAAAGTTGAAAAAGACCGAAAACAACGATCAGATGACCATCAACATGGTCAAAAATCCTGATATCGTAGCGACCGTCGCCAATATGGTAGAGCAACGTCCATTCACAGTTGGGTTCGCAGCTGAAACCAACGATGTCGAGACCTACGCTCGCGGTAAACTGGTAAAGAAAAACCTCGACATGATTTGTGCGAACGATGTTTCTGTTGAAGGCCAAGGTTTTAACAGTAACGACAACGCCATCACTCTATTCTGGCCACAAGGCAAGCAGGCGTTGGCCTTAGAATCCAAAGAAGCACTAAGTTTCAGAATTTTGGAAAAAATGCACGAGTTGATGCCATAACGGTTGAAAATACCACGCGGCTTTCATCGAAAACTGGCACAAATTTGGTACAAACATGACAACTGAGGGTGTTAAAGCTCCCATTACACCCTCACTGGTCTAGTTTGATGCCAAATAGCGTCTTATAATCCCCTCCGCTCAACTTTGTATTTTGAAAGGAAGTAACTAAATGGCCGGCAGTAAAAAATCCAATCGTCGTGAAGAAATCTTGCAAGCGCTCGCGCAGATGCTTGAATCTACAGAAGGCGCTTCACGCATTACTACGGCAAAATTGGCGAAGCAGGTCGGTGTTTCAGAAGCGGCCCTTTACCGCCACTTCCCAAGTAAAGCTCGCATGTTTGAAGGCTTAATTGAGTTCATCGAAGAAGCACTCATGACACGCATCAACCGCATTTTGGATGATGAGAAAGACACGCTAGAGCGCATTCGCATGGTAATGCACCTTATTCTGGCATTCTCAGAACGTAACCCAGGTTTGACACGCATTCTTTCTGGCCATGCTCTAATGTTTGAAAATGAGCGCCTACGTGAACGTATCAACCAACTGTTTGAGCGTATTGAAACACAGCTTCGTCAGATCCTTCGTGAACGTAAGATCCGTGAGGGTAAATCCTTCCCAGTCGAAGAACGCATTCTAGCCGCTCAAATCCTTGGACAAGTTGAAGGCAGCTTGAACCGCTTTGTTCGTAGTGATTTCAAATACCAACCAACCGCGAACTTTGACGAGTATTGGGCACTTCTTAGCGCACAAATTAAGTAGAGATTATGAGTAAAGACAAATTCACTAAGCCGGAGTTTTCTCTTTCCCTTCTCCACCCTCGTAACTGGGGCGTTTGGCTCGGCTTTGGCTTTTTGGCTATCGTGGTCAATATCCTTCCATATCGCATGTTGCTGTCGCTAGGTCGCACGCTTGGCCATCTTGGTATGCGTTACGGCAAAGGTCGTGTCCATGTTGCGACACGTAACCTTGAGTTGGCTTTCCCAGATAAAACGCCTGAAGAGATCCAACACATCGTTGAAGAGAACTTTAAGAACACCGGTATGGCGCTGATCGAAACCGGTATCACTTGGTTCTGGCCAACGTGGCGTTTCAAAACTCTGATTGTCGAGAAAGACCTGGGCGCACTGCGTGAGAAAAATGCAGAAGGCAAAGGCGTACTGCTGTGCTGCGTGCACGCACTTAATCTTGAAATCACGGCGCGTGCCTTTGCAGTGCTTGGCGTGGCGGGTTACGGCGCATTTCGTCCGCACAACAACCCTGCGTACAACTTCATTCAGTACTGGGGACGCACACACAACGGTAATAAGCTGATTGATCGTAAAGACGTTAAACAGATGATTCGTGTTCTACGTAGCGGTGAGCGTTTGTTCTACTTACCAGACCACGATTACGGTCGTAACAAGTCGGTATTCGTTCCTTTCTTCGCAGTTGAAGACGCTTGTACCACGACAGGCACCAGCATTCTGGCTTACACGTCTAAGTGCTCGATTATTCCGGGCTCAGGCTTCCGTAATCAAGATGGCAAGTACGAAATCATCGCTGATAAGTGTATTGAAGCTGACTATCCGAAAAAAGACGAAGTTGCAGCAGCGGCTTACCTGAACACCTTTGTGGAAGAAGTGATTCTGCGCGCACCAGAGCAGTGGATGTGGCTGCACAAACGCTACAAGACCATGGCTGATGAAACTGCGCCAAAAGGCATTCGCTACAAGTAAGTGATAAAGATAAAAGAAAGGGGCTGATGGATATCCACCAGCCCCTTTTTCTTTAATGATGAAAGAACAATTAAATGCCGTATTCCGCGCGGTACGCTTTTACTGCTTCTAGGTGCTCTTTGTCAGTGCCTTTCTCTTCAAGGAAAGTCACAAGGTCTGTCAGGCTAACGATTGAGATGATTGCACAACCGAAATCACGCTCCACTTCTTGAATCGCAGACAGCTCACCTTTGCCTTTTTCTTGGCGGTCAATCGCAACTAACACACCTGCTAGGTCCGCACCGTTTGCTTGGATGATTTCCATTGATTCGCGAATCGCGGTACCTGCTGTGATTACGTCATCTACTAGCATGATACGACCTTCAAGCGCCGAGCCTACAAGGTTACCGCCTTCGCCGTGGTCTTTTGCTTCTTTACGGTTGAAGCAGTAAGGCGTGTCGATGTCGTGGTGATCCGCTAGCGCTACTGCTGTTGTCGTCGCGATTGGGATACCTTTGTACGCAGGGCCAAACAGTACATCAAACTCAATGCCTGAATCCGCTAGCGCTGCTGCGTAAAAGCGACCAAGACGCGCTAGGTCACGACCAGTATTGAAAAGACCAGCGTTAAAGAAGTACGGGCTTTTACGGCCAGATTTCAAAGTAAACTCACCAAACTTAAGAACTTCTTTCTCAAGTGCAAACTCAATAAATTCACGCTGGTATGCTTTCATTATTTTCTCTCTATGTCCTTGGTTTCTTGTGTCTCTTCTCGACAATCATTCATTTCTCTATTGTCGAGATAAAAAAATAGCCCCCATAATGGGAGCTATCTAAATCAATTGGCTAACGCCGCCTTCTGCGCTGCGACAATTTCCGTAATACCGGCTTTCGCCGACTCTAACAGAGCCATCAGCTGCTCATGACTGAACGGTTCACCTTCTGCGGTGCCCTGAATTTCAATCATCTTGCCTTCTTCTGTCATCACAACGTTCATGTCTGTGTCTGCCGCTGAATCTTCAACGTACTCAAGGTCACACAGAACATCATCACCTAGCAAACCAACAGAAACTGCCGCTACGTGGCCTTTCATTGGGTTTGCTTTTAGCTTACCGCTATCCACTAGGTGTTGGAACGCATCTGCCATTGCAACGCTTGCGCCGCTGATAGATGCAGTGCGAGTGCCACCGTCTGCTTGGATAACATCACAGTCAACTGTGATCATGAACTCACCCATCGCTTGTAAATCAACCACAGCGCGTAGGCTGCGTGCGATCAAGCGTTGGATTTCCATTGTACGACCGCCTTGCTTACCGTTCGCTGCTTCACGACGAGTGCGCGAGTGAGTCGCACGAGGTAGCATGCCGTATTCAGCCGTTACCCAGCCTTTACCTTGACCTTTTAGCCAACGAGGCACAGATTCTTCAACGGTCGCATTACACAACACTTTGGTGTTACCAAATTCAACTAACACTGAGCCTTCAGCGTAAGCTGTGTAGTTACGAGTAATTTTGATTGGGCGAACTTGATCCGCCTTGCGATCGTTTGGACGCATGGGCATCTACCTTAAGTAATGAGGAGAAGACGATTTGGTTGGGCGCAGATTATAACGGAATCGATTAAATAAAGCTATCTGGACAATCTCGACTCAGAATAGCAAAGCCACTGCCATCTTGCTGTGCTACTATTGCGGGGTAATTTTCAGCAAATTAGAAGACAGGAAAATTCAATGATTTACAGTATGACAGCGTACGCGCGTAAAGAAGTGAAAGGCGATTGGGGTAGCGCAGTGTGGGAAATCCGCAGTGTAAACCAACGCTACCTAGAAACTTACTTCCGTATGCCTGAGCAGTTCCGTGCTCTTGAACCAGTACTACGTGAGCGTTTTCGTAAGCGCCTAGCACGCGGCAAAGTAGAATGTAGCCTGCGTTTTGAAGCTAACCCAGCAGCAAAAGCTGAACTAAGCATCAATGAAACACTGGCAAACCAAGTGATCAAAGCCGCAGAGCAAGTGATGCACATGACTGGCGAGCTTAGCCGCATCAACCCATTCCAAGTAATGCAATGGCCTGGCGTGATGGAAACGCCAGAGCAAAACATGGATGAAGTTAACAAAGAACTGCTTGCTGCTTTTGACGAAGCAATCAGCGAGTTCATCGAAGCGCGTGGCCGTGAAGGCGACAACATGAAAGCGCTTATCGAGCAACGCCTAGAAGCGATCACATCAGAAGTTGTGAAAGTGCGCGCACGCATGCCAGAAATCCTCGAGTGGCAACGTGAGCGTCTGTTCTCGAAGTTTGAAGATGCGAAAGTAGAGCTAGACCCATCTCGCGTTGAGCAAGAGCTTATCCTTCTGGCACAGAAATCAGACGTAGCAGAAGAGCTAGATCGTCTTGATTCTCACGTGAAAGAAACCACAAACATCCTGAAGAAAGGTGGCGCAGTTGGCCGTCGTCTAGATTTCATGATGCAAGAGTTCAACCGTGAGTCGAACACGCTAGCGTCAAAGTCGATCAGCACAGACATCACCGCATCAGGTGTTGAACTGAAAGTTCTGATTGAGCAAATGCGTGAACAGATCCAGAACATCGAATAACAGACCTTTCGATTTATCTTCTAAAGCCCTGCATTGCAGGGCTTTTTTAATGACCTTTAGTCTGTGTTAAGCATTGATGTTCTTCATACAATGCTCACATAGCACCGGCTTTGACTCTGCAGATTTAACGCGAAAGCGCTGCCAGAAAGCAGGCTCGGCTTTCGTTACAAAAATACCCCCGAGTAATGGCAGTAGTAGGGCAAGAGAAACCAACGACAAACTGTTACCCGCGATCCATGTTGAAAGACTCAGCGCAATCAACGGGAAAAACAGAAAACAGATCGAAGCGGTAAACGGCGTCGACACTTGCCCAAGTTTAAAGTACGCCACAATGCCACCTACGCTGGCAAACATACCAAGGTAAATCACCGCGGTAATCGAATCTATTGAGAACTGAGAAATGTCTGGCCGTTCAACAAGCAATGAGGTGATAAACAACAGTACGGAAGCGACAAAGCTCGGAAAGGCGTTGTAAGTCAGTACAGGAATGCCCTTGCAGAACTTTTCGACAAACACATACATCACCGAATGAATTGCGACCGCCCCACCTAAAGCGAGAAAGCCCAGTAGATAATCCTCGCCACCTAAACTCATCTCTTTAGCCAGAATCAGAATTAAGCTCAGAACCGCCACCAAAAGACCAGCAATCTGCAATTTCCGCAACCTAAGCCCAAGGAACAAGCTCGATGTCACCATCACTGCGATCGGCATATTGGCGAAGATGATCGAAGCAAGACCTGATGAAATGTACTGTTCGCCAAAAATCATCAAGGTAAATGGAATCGCGAAATAGAAAATCGCGACCACGAACATCCAAAATACTTTTCCCTTAGGAAAGAACAGGGGCTGATTGAGGTGTTTCGCCAACATGATTAATAGCGGCGCTGCGATCAAAAAGCGAAGTCCGGTAGCAAAAATGGGCGGAATAGTCTGCACCGCCACTTCCATCGCAAACCACGTGGTGCCCCAAATTAAACACACAGACACAAACAAGATGATCGGTAAATGCTTATGCGTCATGGCGACCTCCCGCTTGTCGGTTGATAACAAGGTTTGGTAGGTGCGCAGCAAGGTGCTCGGTACGAGCAATTAGATTAGTTTTCATTTTTCATTCCCATCACAGGATGGTGCAAATAGAGAGCTATTCACACGCATAACAAATTCACACGGCAATTCGTGCAGTAACATTGTTGGCAGCGATACGCTGCGAGATAGGAATTAAGCTATCGGAGGACGATAGTGAGGGTGCATGTCTGCACTGGTGTAGAGCGCGGCTTTACTTACCGCCATTTCATCTCGGAATGGAGCCTCATAAGATCTTGGCTGAGTTTCAACAACAGCCGTACCCGATGCGTGGCCATGGGAGCAACACTGCTTTTCAAAGCATGTTCCGCCAGGTTCACAACAACCCGGTTCGTCCTGTTTAGCTGAACCAAAGGTTAAATCACAGTAGCTAATATGCAGAGACTCAGCCGTCGTGATGTGGCTCACTGTTGATGATATTTCTGCACGAGCGATACCGCTTGAAAGCGCAAATGCAATCAAGACACTCAACAGAAAATAAATTGTCGATGTGCTTTTCGCCAACATCACAATATCTCATCAGAACAGGTAAAAAGGTTATTATGAAGATACTCATCAATTAGACAAGAAACAAGATGGCTTGAGATGACTTTACACTTTTTTACCCCAATGCCATTTGGATGTGATTCCCCCTCACACAAAAAATTAAGCCTCGCACTGAGCGAGGCTTAACATCATTCGTCTTTTTCGGCGGTTTGATTATCGATATACGGCCAATAATGGTGACCAACTCGAATAACCAAGGTTGCAGCCGCCAGAATAAATGCCGCTAAAGATAACCACACGATCATCACTGAATCGAGCTCTTTCATACCTAAGGTGATATAGCGAGCAATCGCCATCATGGCAATGTAGATCGGGTATCGAACCGGTATTTTACCATTCATCACAAACTGCCCGACCATGGCCAGCACTTCCAGATAGATGAACATTAATAGGATGTCATCAAGTGACACGCGCTTTTGCACATATATATGGACAAACTCTTCAACCATCGCCCACACCGTCGCCATCGTGATGGCAACCAAAAGCACGGCTTCAAGCAGATGAAACAGCTTCAGAAATGGACGACTGAATGATTTAGGTAAATGCGACGGCATAGTCAACTATCCAAACAAATCAAAGGAATAAGCTTGCAGTGTAGCACGCTCTTTTCAAGAAGCTGAAGACGCGTTCTCCCTCCAGTTATAAAAATACGCTCATAATAAAAACGCTCCAACTAAGTGGAGCGTTTTCGATGATGATTTTACTCGGCGGATGGCATTACGCCACTTGCTGCTTTTTTTCTGCTAAGCGCTTTTTCTTGCGATACTTCGGATGAGTAATTGGGATCGCAGAGAGGAGCTTCTTGGTGTAGTCATTTTGAGGGTTCGCGTAGATTTCTTTCGCGTTACCTGCTTCGACTACCTTACCAAAATACATCACCGCCACTTTGTCAGAGACATGCTTCACGACAGACAAGTCATGGGAGATAAAGATAATCGCTAAATTCATCTCTTGTTGCAGTTGAAGCAGTAAATTTAGGATTTGCGCCTGAACCGATACGTCCAGTGCCGACACCGATTCATCACAAATCAGCAACTTAGGCTTAAGTGCAATCGCGCGAGCGATACCAATACGCTGACGCTGACCACCGGAAAACTCATGCGGATAGCGGTTCACTGCAGTTTTTGGCAAACCAACTTTAACCAGTAGCTCTTTCACCCACTGCTTACGCTCTGCAGAAGTACCGATATTGTGAATCACATACGGCTCTTCGAGAATCATGCCAATGGTATGACGTTGGTTGAGTGATTCCATTGGGTCTTGAAAGACAATCTGCATGTCTTTACGCAATGAACGCATTTCTTTGACAGAAAACTTAGTGATGTCTTTACCTTCAAAGAAAATCTTGCCTTCCGTTGGCTCGTACAACTTGAGAATCGTGCGGCCAAGGGTACTCTTACCACAACCAGATTCACCTACTAGGCCAAGGGTTTCCCCCTCACCCACTGACAGCGATACACCATCCACCGCTTTGATGGTGTAGCCTTTCTTAAACAGTCCTTTACCAGATACAAAGTGCTGCTTAAGATTTTCAATTCTTAATACTTCTTTGGCCATAACATCCTCTTTTATGACTTGTTCACTTTGCACCAGTTAGCTAGCAAACATGCTGGCGTCGATCGGTTTAATGTCGATCATTTGCTTGGGCTCGTTATCTAAGCTTGGCATCAAGCCCATCAAACGTTCAGTGTATGGGTGTTGCGGATTATCGAATAGCTCGAAAATCTCTGCCTTTTCAACAATACGACCACCGTACATCACCGCCACGTCATCACACACTTCAGCAACTACACCTAGATCGTGGGTAATGAAGATCATCGCCATGCCCGTTTCTTCTTGAAGCTCGTTCATTAGTTCAAGGATAGACGCCTGAACCGTTACATCCAGTGCAGTGGTTGGCTCATCACAGATCAGAATGTCGGGTTTGCACGCCAACGCCATGGCGATCATCACACGCTGACGCATACCGCCGGATAGATTATGCGGGTACTCGTTCAAGCGCTTTTCTGGCATTGGGATTTTCACTTTCGCCAACATTTCAATGGCGTAAGCCTCACGTTCTTTCTTATCCAACTCAGGACGGTGTAGCTCTAGCACCTCACAAAGCTGACGACCAATAGAGTGCACTGGGTTAAGCGCCGTCATTGGATCCTGGAAGATGATTGAAATGCGATCACCGCGCATGGCATACATTTCTTCTGCCGGCAGTGTCACCAAGTTTGTACCGCGGTAATCAACCTCACCATTGACGATATTACCGTAAGGTTTCGGCAGCAAACCCATGATAGACATGGAGGTCACACTCTTACCACTGCCCGATTCGCCTACAAGGCCAAGCGTACGCCCAGCGCGAACATCAAAGTTCACGCCATGCAGTACTTTCACTGGGCCGTCATCAGTAGTGAATTCGACTTCTAGGTCTTTAACACTCAGGATTACATCGTTTTCCATAACACATCCTTACAGCTTATACGTGTCATCAACGACAACAACCGGTTCAAAGGTTTTACCCGACTTCATCGCCTTTTGGGTTTGTTTCTTAGCGTCCTTATCAATCCAGTAAGTACCATCGCCAATAATGCCGCCGCTAAATAGTGCTTCGGTCATACGGTTCATTGGTTTCTCTGGCAACTTCAACCAACGCCAATGGCCGTAACGAACGTAAGGCACCATGTAACCCGGAACAATCACATGTGCATCAATGATGTCACGTTGGATTTCATGTCCCAGTTGGATCTTCTTATCCATGTCCATGTTGAAACGGTACTCAATGATTTTCTCATCAAGCTCTGGTGTGCTGTAGTTCGTGAAAGAGTTAGTTTGTGGCTTATTGGCATTCACTGAGTGGAAGTACTCCCAATAGGTTGGGATCTCAGACGTACCCATATCTAAAAACGCTAAATCGTGCTTTTTCTCGCGTACGTATTTGAACATCGATGAGCCATCGATCAATTTAAGTTCAATATCCAAGCCAGCCAACTTGGCTTGCTCACGCACAAAGGCAATTCGTGGTGTATGAACAGGTGTCGCGTAGGTCAGCTCAAAGCTCAAACGCTGGCCTTTGTCGTTAACACGGATACCGTCTGAGCCAATCTTATCGAAACCAGCTGCTGCAAATGCTTCAGCCGCTTTTTCTGGGTCAAACTTTGGTGCTTTCGCATCTGGTAGTGTGTATTTACCGTGGCCATAGCCTGTTGGGTTTGGCTTACGGCTGTAATCACCGCGCATGATGTTTTCGATCATGCCATCAAAATCGATCGCGTATGTAATACCCTTACGTATATTTAAATCATCCAATAATGGCATTGCGGTGTTCATCCAAACGCCGCCAGCGCCAACAGGGTATTGGTTGTAACCCCAAAACTTCTGGATGTAGCCTTTTTGATAAGGTGCGGTATTGGACTTGTCATGCCATAAACTTGGTAGCACAAGGCCAAACGCATCTAAACTGCCTTTCTCAAAGTGCTTCTTGGCGATGTCGTTATCACGAATAACCGTGATGCGAATCTTGTCTACGTTATAGCGGTTCTCGTAGTACTTATTGGTGTAACCCCACCAGTCTTCACCGACGTGCTTAAAGGTTACGCTTTTACCTTTTTTGATATCGTCTAGGTAGTAAGCACTAGTCGTAGGCTCGCTCTTGAAGTTGTAATAGCGGACAAAGTTGTCGTGAATACCATCACCGTTCTCATCTTTCTTTGGATTCGCATAGAAATGAGCAGGACGAGGACGCAGCGCCCCCATTCTTAACAACAACTCTTCGGGATTAAGTTCTTTCGCTGCCTTCACGGCGAACGTATGATCATCAAACTTAATCACATCAGCGACAGTTTTGTTGTAGTAGTCGTTATACCAAGGCTCAAGAATGTCTTTCGAACGATAGAACTTAAGCATGAAAACAAAATCGTCTGCCGTGACTGGTTTGCCATCGGACCATTTCGCTTCTGGGTTTAGTTTGAAGTAAACCGTCTTATTATCACCGGCTAGTGCCCACTCATTGGCCAGTTCAGGGATAAATTCTAGGGTGTCTGGGTGGCGAACCACCAACCCTGGCGTCTCGTCCAAGATGAACGAACGCAAGCCAGAGTTCGCATCCGGGCCGACGCTACGTAGAGTCTGCGGAAAGCTCGACATGTAAGTACGATAAGTACCACCACGTTTCGCTTCAGGCGAGCCATATTGCGGCTCATCCCAGTTTGTTTGCCAGTTTAAGTCAGTCGGTAGCGTTGCTGACATCGCACCAAAACTTAGGGCGCTCAGCGTGGACGCTAAAAATAATTTTTTCATAAAACTTCCCTTTTTTATGTTTTGCTCACAATGCTTGCTTAAACATAGCGTGTGAATTTTTTCGGGTCGAACGCCGCTCGAATCGCTTCACCAATAAAGGTCACCATGACCAATACCAGTACAATCGAAGCCACAACTGATGAAACAATCCATGGTGAGTCTAAATTCGACTTACCTTGTTGCAACAGCTCGCCCCAACTTGGAGTTGGTGGCATCAAGCCAAGGCCGAGGTAGTCCAGAGCCGTTAGCGCTGTGATGTTTGCTGCGATAGTAAATGGTGCAAGCGTCACGATCATCACCATGGTATTTGGGAGGATATGATTAAACAAAATACGACCTGTTGATGCTCCTAGCGCACGCGCTGCCATCACATATTCGCGAGCCGATTCTTTATAGGTCATGGTACGCATGTACCAAGTCATCCCCATCCAACCAAACAGTACGTTAATGGCGACGAACAAGGTAAAGGTGGGCTGCACAATGGATACCAAGATCATGATGACGTACAAGAACGGCACCATAGACCACACTTCGATCAAGCGTTGAACAAACAGGTCGAACTTACCACCCCAGAAGCCCATCGCACAGCCAACAGCAGTACCAATCGCGTAAGAGATTGCCATTGTTAGTAGCGCAAATCCCATCGCAGTACGGAAGCCGTAAACCAATCTAGCCAAAATATCACGACCGATTACATCCGTACCTAGGTAGTGTTTATTTTCAGCATCGGGTGCCGTTGGAGGGAAATCACCACTAAAGTCTTGCTCGTATGGGTTCCAAGGAACAATCGGTAGAATCACGAAGTTATCGCCGCCTTCAGCTTCAAATACTTTCTGCAGCTCTCGATAATCGGCTTCACTCGAAGAAGCTTGGCCAAACTCGCTACCTAAACGTACATCACTGACGACTGGGAAATAGTAACTGCCATCGTATTTCACCATTAAAGCTTTACTGTTGATCAACAGCTCTGCAAACAGAGAAAGGATCAACATGGTAGATAAGATCAAAAACGACCAGTAACCACGTTTGATTTCTTTAAAGTGACGGATTTTCTTTTGAGTTAATGGGCTAACTTTAATCATATTACGCTCCAAACTTCACACGTGGGTCGACTAAAGCAACACAGATATCTGAAATGATATTGCCGATCAGTAGCAATACCGCGTTGATAGCTACGATGCCCATTACCACTGGGTAATCGCGCTCCATGATGGATTCATAGCCAAGCAGACCGATACCATCAATGTTAAAGATTACTTCGATAAGGAAAGCACCCGTCATGAAGAACAACAGCGAATTACCAAAGTGAGAAGCGATAGGAATCAAGCTATTGCGCAAAGCGTGCTTACGTACCGCTTTCTTAAACGGTAAACCTTTAGCAATCGCAGTACGAATGTAATCTGACGATAAGTTTTCCATCAGGTTGTTTTTCATCGTCATCGTCAGCGTTGCAAAGTCACCAATCAAGTAACAGATCAGAGGCAATACCGCATGCCACATAATGTCTTTAGCGCGCTCAAAGAAGGTTTCGTAATCATCAAAATCATCGCCAACAAAGCCCCCCATTGGGAACCATTCTAGGTGATAACTGAATAGCGTAATCAGCAAAACACCAACCACATAACCCGGTAAGGCGTAGCCAACGAAAATAAGAATAGAAGAAGCGGAGTCAAATACGGAGCCGTGTTTAAGCGCTTTATAGTAGCCGAGCGGAATCGAAATAAAGTAACTGATAAAGAAGGTCATTCCGCCATAAAACAAAGACACAGGTAAGCGCTCTGCAATCATGTCAGATACAGGTTCGTAATATCGAGTCGATTCACCTAAATCTAACGTCACCAAACGGCTTAACCACTCAACATACGCTTCCATGACTGGTTTATCCAGTCCGTAAAAAGCGTTTAGCTCTGCAATTTGGTCATCAGATAAGGCGGTGTTACCACCAGCTGATGTCATAGACGCGGCACCATCACCTTGCGCCTGCATTTGTGACAGCATGCGCTCTACTGGCCCACCGGGAACAAATCGAGTGATCGCGAAGATAAGAATGGTAATTCCGAGAAACGTTGGAATTACCAACGCTAAACGGCGTAAAAAGTACGACAGCATATACAACTTGCTCCTTGTCTACTGTCCATTATTAGGCGGGTTTGGAGAGGAGAATTCCGGCCCAAAATGGTGCATCTCTATCCCGTAGTAACTAAAGCTGTTGAAACACACTCCCTGAGTTTCAAAAGCTAGTTTTTTCCACTACTGCAATAATTTCAGCGTCATATTTATCTTGAATCTGAGTAAGCTTCAAGTGTTTGAATCCAAAACATGACAAACTTCTTCCGATGTCGAAAAATAGAAATGTTTTTGTAAATAATTATAAAAAACCACAAAACCAATTCACACAGAATATCAATCTAGGCACTCTAGAGCCAAAACCCCATATAAACATGCAGTTCTGAAGAATAAATAGCCAAAACAACCTAACTTCCATTTGACCTAAAAATACGAGTGAGCCCTTTTATAACGGTGGGTATCATATTCTGATACCACCCCATGCGATCGAGTTAACATACAGAGCATTCCATAAAAACCCTCAAGCAGAACAATCATCTAGATTAATGTTTAAATTCAGTGCCAATCGCCCACTTAAAAAGTATAGACGATATAAGTCATTAGACTTTACAAGAAACACAAAATACGGTGTTTTATTAAAATTTAATCTCAATTTATAAACGTCATGCAGTAAATTATTCTGTGATTTATGTCACTTTTGGTTTTTTACATCTTTTTTACATTTCTTTATCTCTGTTTACCACTGGTTTGACTTCCTTTTTTCATCTCAGGTATACATGTCCGGAACGTTAACGAAATATTAACGTCATAATTGGCCGTTATGGCCAGACATAGGAATAATAATAATCGGAGCAACAAGGATGTATAAAAACACAACCGCTTTATCTGTTGCGATCAGCCTTGCACTGGGGACGGCAGCAGTGGCCCCTCTAGCAGCGCAGGCAGAAGAGCAGCAAGTTGAAAAACTACAGAAGATGAAAGTGACTGGCTCACGTCTAACACGTCAGTCAATGGAAGGTAGCACTCCTGTAGCTGTTATTGGCCGTGCAGAAATCGAACGTGCTGGTGACATTTCAATCGCTGACGTATTACGTCGCTCATCACTGAACACTTTCGGTTCATTTAGTGAACGCTCAGGCAGTTCAGCACAGAGCCAAGCAACTATCAGCCTACGTGGTATCGGTGACTCTCGAACTCTTGTACTAATTAACGGTAAACGACTACCTGGTTCAGCATCAATGGGTGGTGGCCCAGCTAACATCAACGTAATCCCAGCAGCAATTGTGGAACGTGTTGAAGTGATGGCAGATGGCGGCTCAGCTGTATACGGTTCTGATGCGGTTGCGGGTGTAGTTAACATCATTTTGAAGGATGAGTTTGAAGGTCTAAACATCACAGGTGGTGTTGGTATCCCAAGCCAAGAAGGTGGTGACGAGAAAAACTTCTCAGTAGTCGCTGGTACATCAAGTGAGAAGGGTAATATTTATTTCTCATTCGAACACGATAGCAAAGATGAGATTTATCTACGCGATCGCGACTACCTATCTTCACAAAATACTGATTCTGCAAATTACTTTGATATGCGTGGCGTAAGTATTTATGGCCGAAACGTTTACCATAACGGTGAACTGAAAGCGCTTAAAGGTTACGATTCTGATGCCGATTGTGAAGGCAAATCTGGCTTTGTTGGTCTAACTAATTACCCAGGCCTTGGTGATATCTGTGGTTACGACTACACGGCTGAAGCGGCACAGACTTCTTCTCTAGAGCGTAACAACGTATTCATCAACGGTAACCTTTTCCTAACTGATACGACGACTTTCAACTCTCAAATTCTTTTGAGTCGTAATACCAGTTTTGGTCGTTATGCTCCTGCAGCAGGTTGGTTTGAGGTTGATCCAACAACATCAGGTGGCGAAGATTTCTTTACCGAAAACGGCTTAGATCCGGCGGCAGGCCCTGCTCGCGTTTACTACCGTTTTACTAACGTAGGAACTCGCGACACTAACGTAACTGACTTCCAAGCAGACATCAAAGCCGGTCTTGATGGCACATTCGACACAGACTCCTTTGGTGAAATGATTTGGGAAACAGGCTACCACCTAAACTACTCAAACAGTAACGAACGTGGCACAGGCTATGTATTCCGTTCACCAGCAGAAAGCCTTGCGAACAATGGTGAGTTTGTAAACGGCGAGTTTAGCGAAGATGCAACTAACGATCTTTCAGCGACAACAAGCCGTGAAAGTGAAATGGAAATGCACCAAGTTTATGGCGGCCTACAGTTCGACCTAGCCGAAGTTGGTGATGTTACCATCCCTCTATACCTAGGTATGGAATACACAACTTACGACTTCTCTGACATCTACGACTCGCAAAGTGAAGCAGGCAACATCATCGGTAGTGCTGGTAACTCAGCCTCTGGTGATCGCCAAACTTACGCTTTCTATGCCGAGTCACTAGTTATGTTCACTGACGAACTAGAAATGAACTTAGCAGCTCGTTATGACCACTACAGTGATTTTGGTAGCGAAGTTTCTCCAAAGGTATCTTTCCGTTACCAACCATTGGATAACTTGATGTTCCGTGCTGGCGCGGGTATGGGCTTCCGAGCACCAACACTAGCTAACCTATACGGTGCTGACTCGTTCTCTTCTGACTACGCTAAAGATTACGTTTACTGTGAAGCAAATGGCATCTCAGATGCGGATTGTCCTGAGACACAATACGATGCTTACCGTACTTCAAACGAAGATCTTGACGCTGAAACATCCGTATCGTTCAACCTAGGTGCAAGCTACTCACCAATCGAAGACCTATCTCTTGGTTTGGATTACTACAACATCACTATCGACGACATGATCACGCTAAATACTCTTCAAAGCATGATCAACGAAGAACGTAATAGTGGCACTGAAAACGAAAATATCGTTCGTGACGCGAGCGGGCGTATTGTAGAAGCTTATGTACCAATGGTTAACCGCGGCACACTAGAGACATCAGGCCTAGACTTAAAAGCAAACTACATCTACGACTTTGATGCATTCTCATTGCGCTACGACTTTACTGGTACGTACGTTCTTGATTACACAGCTCCAGAGTACGTTGACGGACCTTCAAACAACAAAGTTGGCCGTAATGGTCTACCAGAGTACCGCTTCAACACAGGTGTGGGTGTTAACTTCCTAAGTGAACACGATCTATACCTATCTGCTGACCACATTGCAGGCCAAGCTCAAGATGTTGACGAGAACTACAATAAGACCGGTTCTATTCCATCACATACAACATGGAACCTTGCGTATAACTACTTAGCACCTTGGGATGCGAAGCTAACTGCCGGTGTACGTAACCTAACAGATGAAGATCCAGCATTTGAGTCTGATGGCGTTACTTACAATGCTGACCTATACAGCATTCAAGGCCGCGTGTACTTCTTGAAATACTCTCAGAACTTTTAATTAAACCTTTTGGCGCAGGAGCTTTTCCTGCGCCCTATTCGACTGACTTTATACACTGACAAGGATGCTACTATGACGTTAAAGGAATTTGGCGTAAGTGCAATTACTGCCGCGATTCTAACGGTAAGTGGAGCAGCTATTGCTGCAGACTCCGGTACTGTTGTCGCTAACCAAGCAAAGACAACGAAGTCTTCTCAGGCTTCACAACAAAAAATCGACGGATATGCTGAAAGTGCGGAAAGCATGCTAGCTGAATACAAAGGCTTGCTTCGCCAAATCGACAGCATGAAAGTCTACAACGAACAAATCAATCGCATGGTTCAATCTCAGCAGGGAGAGCTGGATTCATTGAACAGTCAGATTGCTCAAATCGACCAAACGGCGACTGAGGTTGTACCTTTGACGCTGAAAATGATTGATGCACTTGATGAATTCGTCGTACTCGACCTTCCTTTCCAAAAAGAAGAGCGTACCAAGCGTGTCAATGAACTGCGTGACCTAATGGACCGTGCAGACGTAACGACTTCAGAAAAATTCCGTAAAGTGATGGAAGCGTATCAAATCGAAGAAGGCTTCTCTCGCTCAATTGAATCTTACAAAGCTAGCCTAGAGCGCAACGGTGAGACCGTGACTTACGACTTCCTACGTATTGGTCGTACTGCGCTTCTATTCCAATCTCCGGATGGCGGTGAAACAGGTATGTGGAATCAACAAACCCGTCAATGGGAGTCACTACCTGAAAACTACCGTATCGCTGTACAGCAAGGCCTTCGTATCGCTAAGAAACAAGCGCCACCAGCGCTGATCAAACTGCCTGTATTTGCTGGGGAGGAATAAGAAATGAAAGGATTCAAAACTCTAGCCGCTGGTTTACTAGCGAGCTTATTCATGATTTCTGGTGCTCAAGCTGAGGCACCTCAGAACCTATCTGAGCTACTGAAAAACGTAAAATCAGAAAGTATCGTTGAATCAAAAGAGAACAAAGCTCGTGAAGCTGAGTTCAAAAACAACCGTGACCAACAAGCTGCACTTCTTGAAAAAGCTCGTGCAGAACTTGCATCGCAACAAGCACTTGGTGATGAGCTAAAAGCCACGTTTGATGAAAACGACAAGCAGCTAACTGAACTTACTGAAACACTGCGCGTTCGTTCTGGTACTTTAGGTGAGATGTTTGGTGTGGTTCGCCAGTATGCTGGTGAGTTTAAAGGTCTATTTGCCGCTTCGCAAAACGCCGTTCTTTTCCCTGAGCGTGATGCTCTGCTGTCTAAACTAGCAGAAAGTAAAGAACTGCCATCAACGCAAGAACTTGAAGCGTTTTGGCACACTATTCTACAACAGGTAGTTGCATCAGGTGATACCACAACAGCACCGGCAACCGTTGTATATGGTGAAGGTAAAGAAGCGGTACGTGACGTAACCCTAGTAGGTGAGTTTAACGCAATTGCAGATGGCAAATATGTAACTTACGTACCTCAAACTGGTAAGTTCGAAGAGCTATCACGTCAACCAAGCAAAAACATCACTCGCCTAGTTGGCGGTTTTGAAGCAGCAGACGGCACATACGAACCACTGTTTATCGACCCATCTCGTGGTGTGATTCTGTCTCTACTTGTACAAAGCCCTACTGTTCAGGAACGTATTGACCAAGGTGGTATTGTTGGCTACGTAATCCTAGCTATGGGTGCAGTTGGTGCACTTATCGCACTCGCTTGTTACCTACGCCTATTGGTTATCGGTGGCAAAATGCGCAAACAAGCGAAATCCGACACTGTTATTCCTGGCAACCCTCTAGGTGAAGTTATCCAAGCTTACCAAGAACACAAAGGTGACAACCTTGAAGATCTTGAAGCGAAACTGGATGAAATCATCCTTCGTAACGCACCGAGCATTGAACGCTTTATCAGCTCAATCAAACTGTTCGCTTCTGTGGCACCACTTCTAGGTCTACTGGGTACGGTTATGGGTATGATCGGTACGTTCCAAGCAATCACACTATTTGGTACAGGTGATCCGAAGCTAATGGCTGGCGGTATCTCAGAAGCACTTGTTACTACGATGCTTGGTCTGGTTGTCGCAATTCCTCTACTGTTCCTGTACACCATCGTACACAGTAAAGGTCGTCGTTTGGTTCAAACTCTTGAAGAACAGAGTGCAGGCTTCATCGCTCGCTATCAGGAAAAACTGCATAAAGCCGAAAGCTAAGGAGGCGTTATGTGGTGGTTAGTTGGAGAACTTGAATCAATTAGGCGCTTCTTGGGAATGGGTGGCGACGTGCTTGTCGTCATCTTTATCCTCAGCTTCATGTTGTGGGCAGTATTGCTAGAACGTTGGTTTTACTTCGCTGCCGTCGCTCCAAAAGCAATGAAAAAAGCCGTTAGCTTTTGGGAAGAGCGCTCAGAACATAAAAGCTGGAACGCTAAGATGATCCGACAAGAAATCGTTTCTCGTCAGGATATTGAGAATAAAAAGGGACTACCAATCGTTAAAGTACTGATTGCACTTTGTCCCCTACTTGGTCTACTCGGCACCGTTGTCGGCATGATTCAAGTATTCGATATCTTAGCGGTTACAGGTACAGGAAGCCCTCGAGCAATGGCCTCGGGGATCTCAAAGGCAACAATCCCAACATTAGCGGGAATGGTGGCTTCTCTATCAGGACTGTTCTTTAGTACTCGTCTTGATCATTTAGCCAAAGTCACCACGCAGAAGCTTGAAGACAAGCTAAAGCATATTGCCTGAGTAAACGGAATTAGAGGTATAGGTCATGAAGAGACGCTATAGCAATGACAGCAGTGATGAAGCTGCTATCGATATGACACCGATGCTCGACATCGTCTTCATCATGTTGATCTTCTTTATCGTAACAACATCGTTCGTTAAAGAAGCCGGTCTAGAAGTAAATCGCCCTACGGCAAGCTCAGCGCAAACCGTGAAGAAAGGTAACATCATGGTTGCCATCGGCGCTGCGGGTGATGTTTGGGTTGATAAACGTCGCATCGAAGTAGATGCAGTACGTGCCAACATCGAACGTCTACGTGCAGAAAGCCCAGACGGTGCGGTTGTTATCCAAGCGGATACTGAAGCTAACGCTGGTGTAGTCGTGAAGGTTATGGACCAGATTAAGATGGCAGGTGTAGAAAGCATCTCCATTGCCGCAACCAATAAGGATTAAGCCTATGCGGTATCTGGCCTCAATTGCACTGGCGCTCATTGTCTCCCTCGGATTGTTCTGGGGGATGGACAAGCTAGTAAACAAAGAGCGCCACGAGCTAGTGTCGAATGATGATCTCCGTATGGTTGAATTCATTCGCATTAAACCGGACGAAAAAATACAGGAGAAAAAGCGCGAACTCCCGAAACCACCACCACCGAAACGCCCACCGCCACCACCTGAAATGAAGGTGACAGCGACGGTCAAGCCGGTGATGGATCAAATCCCGATGGACATGCCAAAACTTGACTTACCAGTCAATGTTACAGGTGGTTCCGTACTCGGTCACTACTCGCAAGGTGGTGGTGCTCAACTGGCTGGAAGCGGAGGCCCTGTTCCTCTTGCAACATTCCAACCTCAAATGCCACGTAAAGCGGCACGAGCAGGGATTGAGAAAGGTATCGTTTTAGTAGAGTTTACTGTTAACGAGCGTGGCAGTGTTCAAGATGTCAAAGTCTTAAAAGAAACTCCACGTAAGTTAGGCTTGGGTAAAGCAGCAAGAAAAACCGTATCAAAGTGGACCTTTAAACCAAAAATGGTTGATGGAAAGCCGGTTACTTCACGCTTATCGCAAGAAATTGAGTTCTCTACAAACTAAGGAGTTGCAACATGAAAACATATACAAAATTGTTAGCTTCTCTATTGGTTATTGCAGGTGCGTACAGTGCACCTGCCCTAGCAAAAACACCAGAGTTGTCTGACAGAACGTTTCGAACGGTAAATAAAGTTCAAGAACTTATCGCCGAAGAAAATTACTCTAAAGCGATTTCAAAGATTAACTCAGCGCTGGAAAGCTCTGGCAAGAAGCAATATGACAAAGCCGTTTTGCTACAACAAATGGGGTTCCTATATTCATTAAAGGACGACTATCCCAAGGCCGCGAAGTACTTTGCTCAAGCTTTGAGTTTAGACGCTCTACCGGTACCAGTAGCACAACAAGTACGTTATAGCTTAGCTCAGCTTTATCTAGCAGAAGGCCAGTTTAAAAAGTCTGTTGTTACGATGAAGGAATGGTTCAAGATTGCTGAAACGACGGAAGAAAAGCCACAAGCACACGCATACATAACATTAGCGAGTGCTTATGTTCAGTTGTCTGATTACAAAAATGCGATTCCACCGACCAAAAAAGCAATCGCAATGAGTAAGAACCCAAGTGAGTCTTGGTATCAATTGCTGATGTCCGCGCACTATGAACTTAAGCAATTCAAAAGTGTTGCTGGCGTACTGAAAATTTTAACCACCAAGTATCCAAAAAATAAGCGCTACTGGACTCAATTGTCTGGTATTTATATGGAGTTAAATCAAGAACGAAATGCACTTTCTACTTTGGAGATGGCTCATAAATTAGGCCTTCTAGAGGAAGAAAAAGAGTACTTACGTTTAGTGAACTTCCAAGCTTATCAAGGTGTACCTTTCCGTGCAGCCAAGACAATGCAAGTGTCGATGGATGAAGGTAAGATCACGCGTAATGCTAAAAACTTGGAGAAGCTGGCTTCTTTCTGGCAGCAAGCACAGGAGCTCGATAAGTCGATTGAAACCTATGTTGCGGCTTATAAGTTAGCGCCAAAAGCAAAAACGCAGATCAAGATTGCTCGTTTGATGATCTTAGATAAGCAGTACTCTGCAGCAACCAAGTTTGCCAAGAATGCTGCGCCAGACGCCAAGCGTGATGATAAAGGTGAACTGAACTACATTCGAGGTATGGCGTACTTCGAATTAAATCAGCCAAGTAATGCACTAAAAGCAATGAAGAGTGCAGCGCAATCGCCTGACATGAAGCCTGTCGCGAGCCCTTGGATCAACTTCCTAGAGTCCCAAGGCTAACAGGAAACCAACATCTGCAAAGTAGTAACCAAAGTGGTTGTGGTTACTCCGAAAATTAAGTGTGAGTCAGTCGCACGCCTGGGGAAGTGAAAGCTTCCCCTTTTTTCATTTCTGTATAAAGAAGGCGAATTCATACCACACCTCAAAGATCCAAAAGATCGGCTAGCAACCTCAGGGAGATCATGATACTCTTCGCCTCCATTTTTCTGGCGGGTTTATCACCAATCTCAAGCAGTTTGATGAGGAAATCATCAACGCCAGTGCTATCGTTAACGATGTCGATACTTTCTTTCGGCATTCACTCAATCCAACCAATAGTGGAACAGTACAATGGGCAAAGGTACTCTCTATATCGTATCTGCACCTAGCGGCGCAGGTAAATCTAGCTTGATCTCAGCAATGTTGGAGCGTAACCCAACATATGCAATGAAAGTGTCTGTGTCTCATACAACCCGTGGCATGCGCCCAGGTGAAGAAAACGGTGTCCACTACCATTTCGTTGCCAAAGAAGAGTTTGAAGCTCTGATTGCACAAGGCGACTTCTTAGAATACGCAGAAGTGTTCGGTAACTACTACGGCACATCACGCGTATGGATTGAAGAAACGCTAAACAAAGGCATCGACGTTTTCCTAGACATCGACTGGCAGGGCGCGCGTCAGATCCGCGAGCAAATGTCAGAAGCGAAAAGCATCTTTATCTTGCCGCCATCAAATGGCGAGCTTGAGCGCCGCCTAACCACTCGTGGTCAAGACAGCGATGACGTTATCGCAAAACGCATGGCAGAAGCAAAGTCAGAAATCTCGCATTACAACGAGTACGATTATGTGATCGTAAACGACGATTTCGATACTGCATTGATGGACTTTAAAGCCATCCTACGTGCGGAAAGATTGAAGGAAGAAAAGCAAGCTGCTAAATATAAAGGTATGCTTGACGCGCTTCTAGCAGAGTAATTCTGCACTGAAACACAAATTTTCGCTTCTTTATTACGGTAAGGAAGCTTATATTGCTTATATAGAAAGTCATGTTGTTGCACGTCTTATCGCTAGTAAATATTACGCTGAGACTGTATACTTTCTCGTCATTCAAAATTTAGTTAACTATTTGGAGTCCTCATGGCACGCGTAACTGTTCAAGACGCTGTTGAAAAAGTTGGCAACCGTTTCGACCTAGTACTGATTGCGGCTCGCCGCGCTCGTCAAATGCAAACTGGCGGTAAAGATGCACTAGTGCCAGAAGAGAACGATAAGCCAACGGTTATCGCTCTACGCGAAATCGAAGAAGGTTTAATTACTAAAGAAGTTCTAGACGCTCGTGAACGTCAAGAACAGCAAGAGCAAGAAGCGGCAGAGCTAGCGGCAGTAAGCAGCATCGCTCACAACCGTTAATTCTGACTTTAGAATTCAACAACCTCCCGGGCCTATAATTTGTATCTATTCGATAGCCTCAAAGACGTTGCCCAAGAATACCTAACAGAGCCTCAAATTGAGGCTCTGCGTCAATCTTATGTGGTAGCAAGAGATGCCCATGAAGGGCAAACCCGCTCAAGCGGTGAACCATACATCATCCACCCAGTCGCTGTGGCTCGAATCTTGGCCGAAATGCGCCTCGATATCGAAACCCTCCAAGCTGCTTTGCTGCATGACGTCATCGAAGACTGTGACGTTACAAAAGAAGATCTCGAAGAGAAATTCGGCAATACCGTCGCTGAGCTGGTTGATGGTGTATCTAAACTGGACAAACTCAAATTCCGCGATAGGAAAGAGGCACAAGCCGAGAACTTCCGTAAGATGGTTCTGGCGATGGTGCAAGACATTCGCGTTATCCTGATCAAACTGGCTGACCGTACGCACAACATGCGCACGTTAGGAGCCCTGCGCCCCGATAAAAAACGCCGTATTGCTCGCGAAACACTGGAAATCTACGCACCACTGGCTCACCGTCTTGGTATTCACAATATCAAAACGGAACTTGAGGAGCTTGGCTTCGAAGCGCTTTACCCGAACCGCTACCGCGTTCTAAAAGAAGTGGTAAGAGCGGCACGTGGTAATCGTAAAGAGATGATCCAACGTATTCACAGCGAAATTGAAGGTCGACTCGGAGATGTTGGCTTGAATGCGCGCGTGTTAGGTCGTGAAAAAAACCTGTTCTCCATCTACAACAAGATGAAAACCAAAGAACAGCGTTTCCACACCATCATGGACATCTACGCTTTCAGAGTGGTTGTTGATACTGCCGATACTTGTTATCGCGTTCTAGGCCAAGTACACAGCTTGTATAAGCCGCGTCCTGGTCGCATGAAAGATTACATCGCGGTACCAAAAGCGAACGGCTACCAATCGCTACACACTTCTATGGTTGGCCCACATGGCGTGCCAGTTGAAGTTCAGATTCGTACCGAAGATATGGATCAAATGGCGGACAAAGGTGTAGCTGCACACTGGTCATACAAAGACAAAGGCGACAAGTCTGGCACTACAGCGCAGGTGAAAGCTCAGCGTTGGATGCAAAGCCTACTTGAGCTACAGCAAAGCGCTGGTAACTCATTCGAATTCATTGAAAACGTAAAATCGGATCTTTTCCCAGATGAGATTTACGTCTTCACACCAAAAGGTCGTATCGTTGAACTGCCATTAGGCGCAACGGCTGTCGACTTTGCCTATGCCGTACATACTGATGTCGGTAACTCTTGTGTTGGTGCTCGTGTTGACCGTAACCCTTACCCACTAAGTAAGGCACTGAAGAACGGTCAAACAGTAGAAATCATCAGTGCACCAGGTGCGCGTCCAAACGCAGCTTGGTTGAACTATGTCGTGACTTCTCGCGCTCGCACTAAGATTCGTCAAGTATTGAAGACCATGCGTCGTGAAGAGTCGATTACCTTAGGTCGTCGTCTACTGAATCACGCTTTGGGTCGTCATTCGATTGATTCAATCTACCCAGAAAACATCCAAGAAGTGCTGACTGATCTGCGCCTAGAAAGCGTCGATGATCTGCTAGCAGCCATTGGTTTGGGTGAGTTGATGAGTATCGTCATCGCACGTCGCTTATTGGGTGACACTGATGAATTGACCACCACAAGCTCGATTCCAAACGAATCTAACAAGAAGCTGCCAATCCGTGGTGCAGAAGGCCTGCTACTGACTTTCGCAAATTGTTGTCACCCTATTCCGGATGACCACATCATTGCTCACGTATCACCAGGTCGTGGTCTTGTGGTTCACCGTGAAACGTGTCCAAACGTTCGCGGATACCAGAAAGAACCAGACAAATACATGGCAGTCGCTTGGTCTGAAGAGTACGACAAAGAGTTCATTGCTGAACTGAAAGTCGATATGCTCAACAACCAAGGTGCGTTAGCGGAATTGACCAATGTGATTTCGAAAACCGGTTCGAACATTCATGGTCTTTCAACCGAAGAACGCGACGGTCGCTTGTACACCGTTACTGTTCTGCTAACCACCAAAGATCGTGTTCACCTTGCTGGCATCATGCGTAAGATTAAGACCATGCCACAGGCGACTCGAGTCAGACGAAGAAAGAACTAAACTCTATCGCCACCCACACTCTGGGTGGCGATTTTTTTATATCCCTATTGATTATGAATTTAGAACGTTACAACCGCATCCATCAGGTGCTAAAAGCACGCCAAACCGACCTCACTCTGTGCCTTGAAGAAGTTCATAAGCCGAATAATGTTTCCGCCGTGATCCGCACAGCAGACGCAACAGGCTTACACAAAGTTCATGCAATTTGGCCAGACAAAATGCGCACACTTACCCACACCTCAGCCGGGGCACGCAACTGGGTAGAAGTGGATACTCACGATTCGATTGAAACTGCGATTACCGAGCTCAAAGCGCAAGGCATGCAAGTTCTGGTCACTAACCTTTCAGACACCGCGGTCGACTTTCGTGAAATAGACTACACCAAGCCAACGGCGATCATTCTTGGTAGCGAAAAAATTGGCGCTTCAGAGCAAGCAAAGAAACTCGCAGACCAAGACATCATTATTCCAATGATCGGTATGGTGCAGTCTTTGAATGTATCAGTCGCCAGTGCTGTGATTCTTTATGAAGCGCAGCGTCAGCGTGAAGCCGCTGGTATGTACGAACGTGAGGAAAGCGCTCTGCCAAAAGAGACCATCAACCGCATCCTGTTTGAACGAGGACATCCGGTCTTAGCAAAGGTAGCGAAACGCAAAGGGCTAGAATATCCACAACTTGATGACGAAGGCCAAATTGTGGCTGACGAATCATGGTGGAAAGAGATGCAGAAGAAATAAATTCGGGATTCGGGATTCGGGATTCGATTTTGCCTTCCTGGGGACAAGTTCTGTCAACAATTTCTATACTTAAGCTTCTTTCAGTCCATACCCCAGTGCACACATCCCGATTCCCAAAGCGAAGCGTTCTCGAATCTCGGAGCGTAAGCGTTCCCATACCCCTTTCTCTAACTTAATCCTGTACAAAAACACAGCTTAGTGGTTAACATACTGCTATGTTAACTATTTTCTTGAGCCCACTATGTCTGCCCAAATGTTATCTGCTGTTCCTTTAACTTCTCTGTCTGGAGTTGGCGCTAAAGTCGCAGAAAAACTCGCCAAAGTTGGCTTGCATAGCGTTCAAGATCTACTGTTCCACCTTCCTCTTCGTTACGAAGATCGCACTCGTATCTACCCAATCGCCAAGTTGCATGCTGGGCTTTGGGCGGCGGTACAGGGTAAAGTCATGGCTGTCGATACTACTTTCGGCAAACGCAAAATGCTGACAGTAAAAATCAGCGACGGCAATGGCACCATTACCCTACGCTTTTTTAACTTTACTGCCGCGATGAAGAACAATTTCTCGAATGGTAAGTTAGTAAACGCTTACGGTGAAATTAAGCGTGGCGGTATGGGCTTAGAAATTGTTCACCCTGACTACAAGTTTTATGTAAGTGAGCAAAAGCCGGATGTGGAACAGAGCTTAACCCCCGTTTATCCAACCACCGATGGGTTACGCCAAATCACTTTGCGTAACCTGACGGAACAAGCCTTAACACTCCTCGACAAAGCTGCTGTACAAGAGTTGCTGCCTTCTGGTTTGTACAATCACCAGATCACTATGTCGCAAGCGCTGCATACGATTCATCGACCGCCTCCAACCATTAATTTGGATGAATTTGATGAAGGTAAACACCCAGCTCAAATTCGTTTGATTATGGAAGAATTACTGGCGCAGAACCTCTCTATGTTGGCAGTGCGCAGCAAAGGACAACTGGACGTTGCGTTGCCTTTGGCGTCGTGTGACTCGCTGAAAAAGCAACTACTGGCTCAATTGCCCTTCTCGCCGACCAATGCTCAAGCACGAGTCGTTAAAGAAATTGAAGCTGACTTAGAAAAAACGCACCCAATGATGCGCCTTGTTCAAGGTGACGTAGGCTCGGGGAAAACTCTAGTTGCTGCGCTTGCTGCCGTCAGAGCCATTGAACACGGCTATCAAGTCGCTTTAATGGCACCGACCGAGCTGCTCGCCGAACAGCACGCGATTAACTTCGCTAATTGGTTTGAGAAAATGGGCATTCAAGTCGGTTGGCTGGCGGGCAAATTAAAAGGTAAAGCCAAAGAAGCCGAATTGGCGCGTATTGCCAGTGGTGAAGCGCAAATGGTCGTGGGCACTCACGCCCTCTTCCAAGAACATGTTGAGTTCCATCATCTTGCTTTGGTCATTATTGATGAACAGCACCGCTTTGGTGTCCACCAGCGTTTAGAGCTACGCGAGAAAGGCGCGAAACAAGGCGCTTATCCACACCAACTCATCATGACAGCAACGCCAATTCCGCGAACATTAGCCATGACAGCTTATGCTGACTTAGAAACGTCGGTGATTGATGAGTTACCGCCAGGTCGAACACCAATCCAGACCGTCGCGATTCCAGACACCAAACGCGATGATATCGTCGAACGAGTGCGCAATGCCTGCTTAAACGAAGGCAAACAAGCGTATTGGGTATGTACCTTGATTGATGAGTCCGAAGTCTTGGAGGCTCAAGCCGCCGCCGACACTGCAGAAGAGCTGCAACGTAAACTGCCTGACGTAAAAATTGGTCTAGTACACGGACGAATGAAGCCCGCTGAGAAGCAAGCGGTGATGCAGGATTTCAAAGACAACAAGCTGCATTTACTGGTCGCAACGACAGTGATTGAAGTAGGCGTAGACGTACCCAATTCCAGCCTGATGATCATCGAGAACCCAGAGCGTTTAGGTTTGGCTCAGTTGCACCAGCTTAGAGGTCGTGTTGGTCGAGGTTCAGTGGCGAGCCATTGTGTGTTGCTGTATCACTCGCCACTATCAAAAACTGCGCAAAAACGTTTAGGCGTATTACGTGAAAGCAACGACGGCTTTGTGATTGCACAGAAAGACTTAGAGATTCGTGGACCGGGTGAGCTTCTTGGTACCAAACAAACTGGCTTGGCAGATTTTAAAATTGCCGACTTAGTGCGAGATCAGCGCTTAATTCCAGAAGTTCAACGCATCGCGCGTTACATTCATGACAACTACCCAACGAATGCGACAGCAATTATTGACCATTGGTTAGGTGAACGCGACATTTATTCCAAAGCATAAGAGATTAAGGCGAGCAATTTAGTTCGCCTTTTCTATCAACACTAAAGCAAACGTTTGCTTTTTGAATAAATCCATCTATAATCGCGCACAAAATTTATGGTGTGCGCCTTGTCACATCAAACCAACCTGAGTTGACACTGATTAACAGCAATCACAGGTCATAACGTCAACTCCACCCAGCACTCCCATTCAGCGAGCTCTGGGGCAAGAATTATTGCGACTAGCGAGACAAACATGACAACTTCAAACCGAACTTCGGAACTGGTCTATCAGTTAAACGATCGTCCACCACTACCTCAGACCATTTTTGCTGCACTTCAGCACTTATTGGCGATGTTCGTAGCCGTTATCACCCCTTCTCTGATCATTTGTCAGTCTTTGGGTGTGCCTGCTGACCAAACCAACACCATCATCAGCATGTCGCTGTTTGCATCTGGCGTGTCTTCCTTTATTCAAATTCGTACCTTTGGACCTATCGGCTCTGGCTTGCTTTCAGTGCAAGGCACCAGCTTCAACTTCCTTGGTCCAATCATTGGTGCGGGTCTTTCTCTTAAAGCCGGAGGCGCGGACATCAGCACCATGATGGCAGCGATTTTCGGTACTATCTTGGTGGCGTCTTTTGCTGAAATCCTGCTATCTCGCGTCCTAGAACACGCACGCCGCATCATTACACCATTGGTATCTGGCATTGTCGTGACGCTTATTGGCCTGACCCTAATTCAAGTGGGTTTGGTATCAATGGGTGGTGGCTACGCGGCAATGGGCGATGGATCTTTCGGTAGCCTAGACAAGTTAGCTCTCGCTGGCACAGTACTTGGCCTAATCGTAATTCTTAACCGCTCAAAGAACCCATACCTACGTGTTGCATCAATTGTAATTGCAATGCTGGTTGGCTACGTCATGGCGTACTTCATGGGCATGGTCGACACCTCAACACTGGGCGAAACTGACCTCATCGCATTGCCGATTCCAATGCAATACGGCTTAAGCTTTGACTGGTCTCTGTTTATTCCACTGGTTCTGATTTTCTTTATCACAGCACTAGAAGCGATCGGTGACATTACCGCAACGTCTGAAGTTTCCGGTGAGCCGGTGAAAGGTCCGGTTTACATGAAGCGCATTAAAGGTGGTGTATTGGCAGATGGTCTAAACTCAGCGATTGCAGCGGTCTTCAACAGCTTCCCAAACTCTACCTTCAGCCAAAACAACGGCATCATTATGCTCACTGGTGTAGCAAGTCGTTACGTGGGTTACTTCATCTCAGGCATGCTAGTAATTTTGGGGCTGTTTCCGGGTGTGGCAAGCTTTGTTCAGCTGATTCCTGAGCCAGTTCTGGGCGGCGCGACTATCGTGATGTTCGGTACCATTGCTGCAGCGGGCGTGCGCATCATCTCTCGTGTCGACCTCGATCGCCGCGCAATCCTGATTATGGCGCTGTCATTCTCAATGGGTTTGGGCATTGCACAAAAACCAGAAATTCTGCAATTCATGCCTGAGTTTATTAAGAGCATTTTCTCCACGGGTGTGGCAGCAGGCGGCATCACCGCTATCGTATTGAACCTACTGCTTCCAGAGAAACTGGAAGAGGAAGACGAGCTGGTTGCTCAAGAGGTAAAAGAATCCTAACCTTGCACTAGGATGATCGGAAAGCCCAACCAGACTTTGGTTGGGCTTTTTTATTGGAATCAGTTGAGCGAAGAAAGCTTACTTGGTTGGGAAACTGATTTGCGCACTTAACCCACCTTCACTGCGGTTACGTACCACAACCGAGCCAGAATGCTGGCTAACGATACGCTTCACAATGGCTAATCCTAAGCCCGTCCCTTCACTGCCACGTGCCGTATCACCACGAGTGAAAGGTTCAAACAAGCGTGCGATTTGCGATTGCTCGATGCCCGGACCATTATCTTCAACGCACACCCACACCAACTGTTTGTCGGCAGTGACGCCCGTACTGATTTTCACCCAGCCATTACCGTATCGTAGAGCGTTGACTACAAGGTTACTCACCGCGCGTTTAATCGCAATTGGACTGCCTTTCGCGGTTGGCATCGTAAGGTTGAGGTCAGTTTCGATTTCGACTTCATAACCCCCTTCCGACGTTGCTACATCGCTGGTAATGGTATTGATGTCCACCTGCTCAAACGACTCTTTATTTACTGGCTTGAGGTAGTCCATAAACTGACTGATGATCTCGTTACACTCTTCGGTATCACTGATGATGCCTTCGGCTAAGTAACTGTCTTCAGGTGACATCATTTCTGTCGCAAGGCGAATACGCGTCAGCGGCGTGCGTAAGTCGTGGCTGATGCCTGCCATTAGTAGCGCACGATCTTCTTCCAGTTCTTGAATGCCTTTCGACATCTGGTTGAATGCGCGAGTTACAGAGCGGATTTCTGAAGCACCTTTCTCTGGCAATGGCGGCGGAATTTCACCTCGACCTACTCCTTTCGCGGCTTTTTCTAGCGCAATCAAAGGTCGGTTTTGCAAACGGATAAACAACCAGCCACCAGCAATGATCAGAAGCGCCATGATCAAGCTGTTGCGGAACAGCGGAGCAAAATCTTCTTCTTGCAGTTCAGAGAGCGGAATACGGATGATGGAGTTCGGCAACTGATCGATACGCATCCACAGAATGTAGCTTTCACTGCCAAGCAGCAAACGCACTTCCGTTGGAGAACCGAGCTCTTGCGTCATCTCTTCCGACATCAAATCAATCGACATCGCATGATTGAACTCATTCATCATCTCGCTATCGACGCTATGTACCGTCACGCCCAAGTTTTCCAGCAGTTGATGACGGAGTGGCGCATCGGACTTGAGTAAACCATCTTCATCGAGCACTAGATTCAATTCGTGAGCGAGAATTTTGTTGAACTGCTGCAAACTTGGCATCAACGCGTAGTTAAAAACGGCGTAGTAAGAAAAGACTTGGCTAGCGAGAAGCAAAGAGATGAACAGCAGAATGGATTGTGTAAATGAACTTCGGATTCGCATGGAGAATTCCTAATGGACTGTTCCTAGTGAACAACATTAATTGCGAGTTTCCAGCCCTCAAACAGGAAGGGGGTTTGAGGGTGGAATATGAGCAGCCGAGTATTATCGGCAGACCTTAGAGGTAATTACGCTTCTTTGCCGTCTGGGACGAACACGTAACCTAAGCCCCATACCGTTTGGATGTAGCGCGGCTTGCTTGGATCATCCTCTAGCATACGGCGTAGACGTGAGATTTGAACGTCGATAGAACGCTCCATCGCTGAGTATTCACGACCACGAGCCATGTTCATCAGCTTATCACGCGACATTGGCTCACGAGCGTTAGTTACAAGCGCTTTCAGCACCGCGAATTCACCCGAAGTCAGTGGCATCGCTTCGTCACCACGGAACATTTCACGCGTACCTAGGTTCAGACGGAAGTCACCGAATTCAACCACTTTCTCTTCCGTGCTTGGCGCACCTGGTAGTTCAACCGTTTGGCGGCGAAGTACTGCTTTAATACGAGCAAGCAGTTCACGCGGGTTAAACGGTTTTGGTAGGTAATCGTCTGCACCCACTTCAAGGCCAACGATACGATCGACTTCATCGCCTTTCGCTGTCAGCATAAGAATAGGTAGCATGTTGTTGGCGTGACGTAGACGACGACAAATCGATAAGCCATCTTCGCCCGGCAACATTAAATCCAACACCATAAGGTGGAAGTTTTCACGGGTCAGAAGACGGTCCATCTGCTCGCCGTTAGCGACACTTCTCACTTGAAAACCTTGCTCAGAAAGGTAACGCTCCAACAGAGCACGCAAACGAGCATCGTCATCAACCACTAATATTTTATGATTTTCCTGCATTGAAACATCCTTTCAGAGGCATCTATAGTCAAAAATGTATCACTGTTTTTTCAAACGTGCTTGTTCAAATTGTTACTCTTTTTATCTTAGCCACGGTTTTGATGAATTATTTCGACGTTTCGCATTATTTTTCTCCTCATCACAACAATTTACAGTCAGACAAAATCAAGGCTAATATGATCAACAGAATCCAATAACGGCTGATTTACTTCTAATGAAAACCAATTTAATTACCCGTGAAGGCTACAATCGCCTAAAAACCGAACTCGACTTTTTATGGCGAGAAGAACGCCCAGAAGTCACCAAAAAAGTCACTTGGGCAGCAAGCTTGGGCGACCGAAGTGAAAATGCAGATTACCAGTACAACAAAAAACGCCTGCGTGAAATTGACCGCCGTGTCAGATACTTACGTAAGCGCCTAGAGCAAGTCAAAGTGGTGGATTACTCACCTCAGCAAGAAGGCAAAGTGTTCTTTGGTGCTTGGGTGGAAATTGAGAATGAAGCGGGCGATGTGAAGAATTTCCGCATCGTTGGTCCCGATGAAATCTATGGTGATGCGAAAGGCTATATCTCGATTGATTCCCCAATGGCTCGTGCACTACTAAAAAAAGAAGTCGATGACGAATTCGCAGTAAGAACGCCGGAAGGCTACAAAGAATGGTTTATCAACAGCATTCGCTACCAAGCCGAAGAACATTGATTCTGCGACCGGATAAAAGAAAGCCGCACTTTTTAGTGCGGCTTTTGCGTTTTAAGATACCAATCTTGAGGATTAC
Organism: Vibrio sp. M260121; assembly: GCF_036533715.1. NCBI lineage: Bacteria > Pseudomonadati > Pseudomonadota > Gammaproteobacteria > Vibrionales > Vibrionaceae > Vibrio > Vibrio sp. M260121. The sequence continues at coordinate 52,179 of NZ_JATABF010000005.1, forward strand.
TCTTCGTAGTCTGGCTTCTCGGTCACAATGTAGTTGGTATCGCTGGCAACGATCGCACCGTGCTTCAAGAAGTTCTTACCCAGAATCATGCTGTAATGGAAGCGGCTGCGGTCTTGCAGGTTAACGCGAATCTTCTTCTCTAACTCACCCAACTTGACGTGCATTTCCACTACAGGGCGTACGTTGGCTTTTTCACCTTTCTTGGCTTTAACGCGCATCACGTCGACAACGGGCTTGGTAAACTCTTTCTTCATACCGCTGTCGTTCTCGTAAGTGAAGCTCACCATGTCTTTGCCATCTTTCTTGAATTGTTTGATGTTCTTGGCATTAATTGAGCTCACATCCGCGCCCGTATCCAGCTTCACCGGGAAAGACATGCCTTCCACTTCCGCCACTTCAATGTGACCGGCTTTAAACAGTGGACGCGCATCGAGTAAGTGTTCAGCACGTGTGTTCAACAGCACACCGCCTTTCGCCATGTTGTGACCAAACACAAAGAACGGCTGCTCTTGATCATCTTTCTCTAAAACATCAATGGCAAATTCGATGCTCTTCTCTTCATCACCAAATAGGAAGTCACCTTCCACTACTGGGCGAACCGAATCACCCACTTTGAGCTTCTTCAATACGCGTTTAGTAATTTTCTCTTCCTTGCCGTTCGCGCTTGGCAGGTAGAAGGTCACCACTTCTTTCTTGTCTTTTTCCGTCAATTCAAAGCCATCCACACGCAACAGCGGCGTTTTCACCGCGAAAGTTGGATAAGCAGGCAGTACGTGGCCATCAATGTTGACTGACTCTTCTGGCGAGATAACCAATGGCTTAGATTTCAGCGCGCTCTTAAATGACTTTTCAACACCTCCGAGCAAATTTTCTTTGTCGGTATCAATCACGAAGTGCTGACTTGTCACATCTTTGCCCAAACGGATTTGCGAACTAAAACCGCTGCGATCACGCAGATAGACCAACCATTGCTGAGTCTCGGTTTCACTCACTTGCACCGGAAGGTAAACCAAAGGACGCTCACTCTTACTGGTTTTCAGCATACGGACGAGCGGCAGTGTCATTGGATGACGCTTACCGTTCTCACCCTCTAAAGTGAAAGAGACTTGTTTTTTCTTCTTATCGACCTTGATGTTCAGCGCATGCACGTTGGTGTAACGACTGGTGGTCGAAATGCTTACTTTGTATGGCACGCCCTCAACATTAACCGTTTCTTTTTTACCGATCATCTGCGCCTTTTGTTGCTCTTGCAGGTAATCGTAACCAGCAAACACCCACGCGTTGTTGTCGAGGTAAGTTTTACCAATCAAGATAGGTGCTGAGAATTGAGTACGTTTGGTCAGGTTGACCACGGTATCCACAGTGTGCCCTGCGATGGTCATCGGCATTTTCACTGTCGGACGCAAAATTGGTTTTTCACTGGTACGGCTGCGGATCGCACTGATGCGTTCAAGATCATCGGTGATCTTAATTTCTTTCCCCGTGTACGGATGATGAATCGTAAAGCTCACAGTCACTTGGTAGGGTTTGAAGCTGTCTGAATCCCATTTAGCTTTGGTGCCACCAAGATCATCAATAATGGCCCACATCAGCTTGTCATCTTTGAGACTTTTGTATTCGGGATTACTGCTGCTAACGTGGATGTTTTCTGCGTGCATCGAGGTGCTATCTGCACCAGTATCAATCTTACCGATAAATGGCACATCGCTTAGCTCAGGTATGTCGCTGTAGTAAACACTTTCTACACGACCTAAAACCAGTTTGTCATCAAGTTGATAGATAGGATCTTGAGTGGTCGCAGAAAGGGGTTGCGACCAAGCGAACGGCGTCGCTAATAAGGCACTAGAGAGCGCCAAAGCCAAAGACATTTTCTTCATCATTGTTTTCCGTATGAGCTAAGGTACAGGGGTTAGTCGATAACCAAATGTATAAGTTCTCAATTTAATTACAGTTTTGACACAAATCTGACTGATGTCCACCAGCGCTCGGTAAATTTTCGCGTGACTAGTTTAAAACATTGCAAATTCCATGAATGACCCCAATGTTCTATACACAACCAATACCCAAACAGAATTAAAGAGAATACACGGATGAGCCAAGCTATCTGTCGCATGATTGCTCAAGAGCTGAATGTTCGCCCTGAGCAAGTCAACGCTGCTGTAACCCTTATTGATGACGGTAACACGGTCCCATTTATTGCACGTTACCGTAAAGAGGTGACGGGCGGCCTTGATGACACCCAACTGCGTACTCTAGACAGCCGTCTGTCTTACCTTCGTGAACTGGACGATCGCCGTCAGACCATCCTGAAATCGATCCAAGAGCAAGGCAAACTTACGCCAGAGCTAGAACAAGAGATCACTCAGGCAGACAGCAAGACTCGTCTTGAAGACTTGTACCTACCTTACAAACCAAAGCGTCGCACCAAAGGTCAGATCGCGATTGAAGCCGGTCTTGAGCCACTTGCAGACCAGCTTTGGAATCATCCGCAAACTGAGCCAGAAAGCGAAGCTAGCAAATACCTTGATGCAGACAAAGGCGTGGCTGACACCAAAGCCGCACTGGATGGCGCTCGCGCGATCATCATGGAACGCATTGCGGAAGACGCAAACCTGCTAGAGAAAATCCGTGGTCACCTAAACCGCAATGCGGAAATGGGCGCTCGCGTGGTTGAAGGCAAAGAGCAAGAAGGTGAGAAGTTTAAAGATTACTTCAACCACAACGAACCATTAAGCAAAGTACCATCGCACCGCGCACTGGCAATGCTACGTGGTCGTAACGAAGGCTTCCTGACATTGGCAATGAATGCCGATCCAGAACAGGAAGAAGGCGTTCGCCAGTCTTACTGCGAAACCATTATTGCTGATCACTATGGCGTGACTCTCAGCAGCGCACCTGCGGATACATGGCGTAAGCAAGTGATCAGCTGGGCATGGCGCATCAAAGTATCGATGCACATGGAAACCGAGCTAATGGGCGCAATGAAAGAGCGCGCAGAAATCGAAGCGATTGAAGTATTCGCCACCAACTTAAAAGACTTGTTGATGGCAGCACCGGCAGGTCCTCGTGCAACACTTGGTCTCGATCCGGGTCTGCGTACCGGTTCAAAAATCGCAATTGTTGATCCGACTGGTAAAGTGCTTGCAACCGAAACCATCTACCCTCATCCACCACAAAAACAATACGACAAATCAGCGCAAATCGTTGATCAGTTGGTGCGCAAATACAACGTCGATTTGATTGCTATCGGCAACGGCACGGCTTCACGTGAAACCGACAGCTTTGTCGCAGATGTCATCAAACGTGGCAACCTGAAAGTTCAGAAAATCATCGTAAGTGAAGCGGGTGCTTCCGTTTACTCAGCGTCTGAGCTTGCAGCGAAAGAATTCCCAAATATGGACGTATCTCTGCGTGGTGCGGTGTCGATTGCTCGTCGTCTACAAGACCCACTGGCTGAACTAGTGAAAATCGATCCTAAGTCGATCGGTGTGGGCCAATACCAGCACGATGTTAGTCAATCAATGCTAGCAAAACGCCTTGATGCGATTGTGGAAGACTGTGTAAACGCGGTCGGTGTTGATGTAAACACCGCCTCTGCAGCACTACTGGCGCGCGTAGCGGGCTTGTCGAGCACCATCGCGCAGAACATTGTCGACTTCCGCGATGAAAACGGTCGCTTCGAAGCTCGTACAACCTTGAAGAAAGTACCTCGCTTGGGTCCTAAGGCATTCGAGCAGTGTGCAGGTTTCCTACGCATTATGGATGGTAAGAACCCACTTGATGCGTCTGCGGTTCACCCAGAAGCGTACCCAGTGGTAAAAGCGATTTCTGAGAAGAACAACAAAGACATCAAAGCACTGATTGGTGATTCAAACTTCCTAAAAGGTCTGCATGCGGTCGATTACACCGACGATAACTTTGGTGTTCCAACCATTACAGACATCATCAAAGAGCTAGATAAGCCGGGTCGTGACCCGCGTCCAGAATTCAAAACGGCAACGTTCGCAGAAGGCGTAAACTCAGTTTCTGACTTGGAACCGGGCATGATTCTAGAAGGTGTGGTGTCTAACGTAGCCAACTTCGGTGCTTTCGTGGATATCGGCGTTCACCAAGACGGTCTCGTACACATTTCTGCACTGACAGATCGCTTTGTGTCGGATCCACGTGAAGTGGTGAAGGCGGGCGACATCGTCAAAGTCAAAGTGATGGAAGTGGACGTGCAGCGTAAGCGCATTGGACTGTCGATGCGTATGAACGACGAGCCGGGTCAAGACAACCGCAGCCAACGCTCATCAGCAGCGCCGCGTCGTAATGACCAACCGCAACGTCGTCAGCCTCGCCGTGATGACTCGTCATCTAACAGCGCAATGGGCGGTGCGTTTGCGGCGGCGTTTGCTAAAGCGAAAAAGTAATCTCGCCTAGGCTTCACCGCTAGCTCGTTTTCATAGCTAAAAAGAAAACGCTCCAATCAGTAGATCTGCTTGGAGCGTTTTTATTTGAGTAGGATATTGAGTCGTCATAATACTGCTATCACTTCTGACGGTGTATGGGGCGCGACCGAGTGACCATAATGAAACTTAATCACCTTCCTGCGCTTTTCCATCAATCCCTCTTTGACCGCAGCATCCAAAATGCGCTTAGGTAGTCGAAAGCGTATCGCGTAGCCCTTACCCTGATCTTCGCTGTAACTCTTTAGGGCAAGCAAGCCGAAGAGACGTTCTAGCGTGTCTTCCGGTTCTTCGTGATAACGGGTATCCACCTCGGGTTCCACTTCGTAGTCTGGATGCTCCGATGGGTCCCACGAGGATTGGCGTCGCCGCTTCTCATCACTTTTTACTTTGCGCTCCGCATTGGTTTTCGCCAGTGCGACTGTTGGCGTCACAGGTTCTCGGACTTTATTGTCACGAGCAGCTTGTTCCGTCTGCACATTAACGGATGGGGCGATCAGTGGCACGCTTACGTTAGCCGGTGACACAATCATTGCGAACCCTCCTCAGAGTCGCCCAACTCGTCAATACAGCAAACTCCTCCCAAAAGAAGAGTTCGCCAAAACTTATATCGACCAATTTTTAAGCAGCTTTAGGGTTTTATTCGCTTAGATTTGTAGACTCGCTAATTAAGCGGCAAATTCTCGCACTTGGAGACAAAACGCTTCATGTTCGGTCATGAACGGCGCATGAGAAGATTGGTTGAAAACGAACTGCTGAGTGCTTGGCAACTGCTCACTTAAGTCACTTGCCACTTTGATTGGCACTAAACCATCAAGTCGACCATAAAGACGCAGCATCGGCATAGAGAGAGAAGTCAGCGCATCGCGCAAGTCCACATCGGCAAGAATATTCAAGCCAACCAACAATGAATCAGGATTCGGCTGCGGACGCGATAGCACCGCTTGTTTGAGTTGCTTCACGTCTTTGCGCGCAGAAGGGCTGCCCATCGCTTGCAGCGCCATAAAACGCTCAATAGTGACAGAGAAGTCTTCCAGCAATTGATCGGTGAATGCGGTTAACACGTTAGGTTGAATGCCACGCCAAGGACGCTCAGCGGCGAATTTTGGTGAACTTGCTACCGTGATTAACTTGCTTACACGCTGCGGAGCATTAAGTGCAATGTGGGTTGCCACCAAGCCACCTAATGACCAGCCAAGCCAGACCGCTTTCTCTGGTGCGTCTTGCAGAACAAGGTCTGCGATTTTTGCTAAGTCTTCGGCGTGGGATTCTGCGCTGTGTCCGTATCCAGGAAGATCGACCACATGCACTCGAAAATAAGGTTGAAGAGACTCTACGGTCTGCTGCCATACCGCACCATTCATGCCCCAACCATGAAGCAACACCAAATCAGGTCCTTGACCAAATGACTGCCAGTGTAAATTCGTGCTCATGCTCTCGTTCTCTCCCACTTATCTTATTCCTTACCAAGGAATCCAAGCTTTAGTCTGGTGACTCGCTCACCTCGGATGGATTGTATGTTATCTCATCAATGGCAAAACATCATGCATCACGTACTCAGTAGCCAATGCGGATTATGCCGATTTCCCATGCCTCACCGCCAAACGCCCAACCTAATGCGTTGGTGTGACAACTGTTTTGACCACCTCACACCAATTGAACGCTGCATGCGTTGTGGTTTAAAAATGACAGAAAAGGAATCACAAGCCGCCACAGAGTGTGGAGAATGCCTGAAAGAACCACCACCATGGCGGCGTTTGTATACCTTGGGGGATTATGACTTCCCGCTCTCTCAACAAGTACAGCGTTTTAAAGATCACGGCGAAGTCTGGCATGTGGGCGCGCTCACTCAATTATTAGCAGAGCGAGTTGAGCAGCCTGCCCCAGTGATTACAAGTGTGCCCGTTCACTGGCAGCGCTTCTTAAAACGAGGTTTCAATCAAAGCCACATCTTGGCCAAACACCTATCCCATCATTTAGATGTGCGCTATGAAAACAAGGTATTTAAACGCGTCAAAAACGTCCAATCACAACGAGGAAACAAAAAAGCCAGTCGCGAGCAAAATTTGCAAGGGGCATTTGCCCTACAAGGTGAGGTGGACTTTTCCCACGTCGCGATTGTGGATGATGTGGTTACAACAGGTAGTACGGTCCGACAATTATGTCATTTACTACTTGAAGTTGGCGTAGAAAGCATCGATATTTACTGCATCTGCAGAACTCCTGCGCCCGGTTCGCTCTAGATCGCTTCGCCATGTCTTAGCATCAAAAAGACTAGACCGAGGCGGTAACAGGAGTAGAATAGCAGCAATAGCCTACAAATTTACTCAGGTATTCGTCGTGTCAAATATTACTATTACAGAAACTGCGCAAACGCATTTCGCCAACCTTTTAGGCCAACAACCTGAAGGTACTAACATCCGAGTTTTCGTTGTTAACCCAGGAACCCAAAACGCAGAGTGTGGCGTATCTTACTGCCCACCAGAAGCGGTTGAAGGCACTGACACAGAAATCCCTTACAGCGGTTTCTCGGCATTCATTGACGAGCTAAGCCTACCGTTTCTAGAAGACGCTGAAATCGACTTTGTGACAGACAAAATGGGCTCTCAGCTAACGCTAAAAGCGCCAAACGCAAAAATGCGTAAAGTGTCTGACGATGCACCGCTTGTAGAGCGTGTTGAGTACGTGATCCAAACTCAAGTGAACCCGCAACTTGCAGGTCACGGTGGTCACGTAAACCTAGTTGAAATCACGGACGATGGTATTGCTATCGTTGCATTTGGCGGTGGTTGTAACGGCTGTTCAATGGTCGATGTGACACTAAAAGAAGGCATTGAAAAAGAGCTTCTTAATCAATTCGTTGGTGAACTGACAGCAGTTCGCGATGCAACTGAGCACGATCGTGGTGATCACTCTTACTACTAAGTCGCTGATGGCTTGCTAGTAATGCATATCGACGAGAAATGGGAGGCGTTTGCCTCCCATTTTTGTTTTCAATTGAGTTAAGCTGAATCATCACGCTAGAAACTCGAGCTTTCTTCTCATATATTAAGAAATCTCATTTCCCTCGATGAGTTAACGATACTAAGGAGCCAGCGTTATGTCGAAAAGGACCCCACCAGAGATTCTCTCTTGTCAGACGGTCGCACAATCTAAGCTGTTTGCTGTGGAAGCCCTCGACCTTCGCTTCTCTAATGGCGAACTGCGTACTTATGAACGCATGAAACCAAGTGGTCGCGATGCCGTGATGGTTGTGCCTGTCACTGAGCAAGGTGACTTACTGTTAGTACGCGAGTACGCGGCAGGCACAGAACGCTACGAACTGGGCTTTCCGAAAGGTCTTATCGACCCAGGAGAGACACCATTACAAGCGGCCGATCGAGAGTTAAAAGAAGAAATTGGTTTTGGCTCTCATGAGCTAACGCCATTAAAACAGGTGATCCTTGCACCTTCTTACTTCTCCAGCAAAATGACGCTGTTCTTGGGACAGAGCCTATACCCTGAGAAACAAGAAGGTGACGAGCCAGAACCATTAGAAATCGTTCGCTGGCCATTAGCGCAAGCGGAAGAACTATTAACGCACTTAGATTTTTGTGAAGCACGAAGCATCACAGCGTTGATGTTGGCACTGAAACACTTACAAAACACCACTCACAAACAAAACTAATCGCAGCCGAAGAGCTGGACCATAATTGTGAGAAAGGACCATTACTTATGCCAATGACAAAAGATTTATCTCACCTGCTCCCGCAAGTCATCGAAATTGCTCGCAGCGCGGGACAATTGATTCTCGATATTTACGAGAAAAAGCAGTACGAAGCTTACACCAAAAGTGACGAGACCCCAGTCACCAGTGCTGATATCGCCGCGCACAAACTGATCACCGAGCGTTTAAGCGAGCTTACGCCAGATATCCCCGTGCTTTCTGAAGAAGCCGCGGACATCAGCTTAGAGCAACGTGCGCAATGGGAACGCTACTGGCTGGTTGACCCACTTGATGGTACACAAGAGTTCATCGCGCGCAGCGGTGACTTCGCGACCATTATCGCCCTTATCGACAACAACAAGCCAACTATGGGTGTGGTTTACGGTCCGGTTTCTGGCGTGACTTATTATGCTTACAACGGCAAGGGCGCGTGGAAGATTCCAGACATGTCTGAGAGCGTGAAAATCCACACTCACAAACATGAACAACCTGGGCAAAACATCGCTATCGCAATCAGCCGTCGCCAAGACATCAACCGCATCACGAACCGCATGAGTAGCGCTTGGAATTACGATTTGATTCCACTCGGCTCTGCCGCACTTAAAGCATGCCTTGTTGCTGAAGGTGCAGTGGACTGTTACTTACGTCTAGGTCCAACTGGCGAGTGGGATACCGCTGCTACGCAGTGCATTGTTGAGGAAGCGGGCGGACGAATTCTCAGTACGCAGCTTGAACCGCTGTCTTACAATGAGCGCGAGACGTTGGAGAACCCGAACTTCATCGTACTGGGTGACGCGGATTTACCTTGGGATGAGATTCTACAGCACAAAGATTAACCCCAACCCAATCAGCCCCATTGCTAGATTTTAAAAGGCCACGAATCGAGTTCGTGGCCTTTCTTTTTTCTTCTTGTACAGCGATATAAGTATTTGGCCTACTATGATCTAAATGCTTCCTTAGCTGTACACACTTAAATTATTCAATTAAAAATCAACAATTTACTCCAAAACCCATAATCAGCTGGATTTCTTGTACAGCGAATAGAGGGTTTGGCCTACCATGACCCAAAAGCAAAAAGAGCTGCACACTGGCAGCTCTTTGATAATGTTCTGAATGACAGATTTGGCTAGAAACGCCCTTTGTAATCAAACTCGTATTGCCCTTGAGCGTTTGGATTACCTAACCATTTCAGCTGGTCACTCATGCCTGATGGGAACTCTGCTCCTGGCTTAAACCACGCTTTGGTAGAGTAACGTTGATTTGGCATTAGCTCAGCAGAAAACGCCGCCGATACTTGCTTGCTCTTTTGCTCACCCGATGCCGAAAGCACGCTGTCTTTACAGTTTAAATCAGCAATGACGGGGCCTAGTTCAAGACTGCCAAGTGGGCTTTGAATACCACTTGCACTCCAAACTAGCGTGCCTTCAGCCGTCTTACACCAAGGTGCTGCGTACGTCGCATGACGGATGTTCAACTCGAGCTGGCCATCCACACCAACAGGTACAGGAAGGCGAGCTTGCTCCACCACTTTGGCCGCTGGAATCGACGCAACTAAGTTTTCTGCGTATGGACCGCTGGTAAGACTGTAGCCAACCAAGCCACGTCCACGCACGTCCATATCGCTCCCACGACCAAAACGTACCGCGAATTCCGCTTTACCAGTAAATAGACCTGAAAGTTGGAAGTCCCAGTTCACTTCACCTAAGTTTTGACGCTGCCAACGCACATTGGATGCACTGCCTTGCCAAACCGTGCCTTGCGCACCCTGAATATCCAAACCTCTTACCGTCGGCACTTGTTGCAATACCCAAGAGATTGGCAAGCCAGCGATCAAACTGGTCGAGAAAAAGGCAATAAAAATCACCACATAAAGAACGGCTTTCTTCACCTTAACCTCGCTTAAATTGCAGGCGGTTTACGTCAATCATACCGGCTTGGTCGGTACGGTCGATGTCTAGGAATTCCACCTCAATCCCTTGTTGTTCTTTTAGATAACGCAACCAATCCACCATCTGGTTAAACGCCAATGGTTTGATCCACACTTGGACACTGTCATTACGCGGCTGTACGCGAATGAGCTCAACTTTGTAACGGCGAGCCGATGAGGAGACTACTTGGTTCAATGGTTGATTAGAGAAGCTGACACCACCGCTTTTACGTAGTGCGGTAATATCATCGGCTTTGTTTTGCACCCACGTTAATAGCTGCTTTTCACTTTGAATTCGAGACTGCGCTAGCTCTGCACGTTGATTCATTGGCTGCAAGATGCCCCAATAAATGATACCTAGCACAGCAATTGCGCCACAGCCCATCACCAAACGTTGTTCACGCTGTGAGATGCGACTCCACCAAGTTTGAGCTTGTGCGATTAAGTTTTTCATCATCACCTCACTGACGCTTCAACACGAAGCTGCCCATCACAACATTGCCGTTGCGGTTCAGCTGACCTTGTTCAACGTTAAACTTCTCTGCCAATTTCACACGAGCTTGCTCGAATGGCTGGAAGTCAGAGCTGCTCGCTTGAATACGAACTTCGCCACGTTGACCATCATATTTGAAGCTAGTGATCTGAAGATCATTAACCTGACCTAATGTCGAAGGCAGTGCAGCAATCCAAGATAGCATCGCCACATCACTCGAACCACCAGACAGACGACGCTCTTCATCGGTCATCTGACGCTTCAAGTAACTAACGGTAGGAATGCGTTTTTTGTTCGGGAAAACTTGGCGGAAGATGCGCTCACTCTCTTCACGATACGCTTGGGCCTGTGCTTCGTACTTATACACCATCAACAACTGCTGACCAACCAACACGACAAGTAATACACCCGCAGCAATCGCGGCCTTTTGCCAAACCTTAACGTACTTACCCCAAGAGGATTTTGGCTTGAAAGAACCGGTCAGTAGGTTGACCTTACTTTCTGTCGTTCCTTTCGCCAGAAGAGCCATCGCCATTTCTTCTGGCTTGGCGATCCAGATATCTGACACTGCAGATTCAGGCACAGAGCTGTAGCAATCGAGCTTCCAGCCTTCATGACTTTGTAAGTAAGAGGATAAGTACAGGTCAAGCCAAGACGCATCGACAACCGCACCTTGAGTTTGAGAATGACGAATCAGCCATTGCTCACCCAATTGGACGGCAGAACTGCTTTCTTCATCAACAGGCATCGCCAGAACATCAGGCAGCATACGCTTGATAACAAGGCCTTGGCTGGAGAAACGCTGCAAAATGGTTTGAATCCAAGCACGCTCGACAGCACACACTTGTGCAGCTTCCGCTTGCTTGTCTAATACTGTGAAATGCAGGTTGTCCACGTCTTGCGCGACTTCATCTTCCACCAAATAAGGCAGCATGCTGTCAAACTGACGCGCAGCACCTGGTGGAATATCCACTTTTGTTAACACAACATCATTACTCGCCAGTAGCGCCACAATTTGTCGCTGATCGGCGTAAGCAACCAGTTCGTCCAGATGTTCCCATCCGGCAAGCTCACCACTGGCAATCACTTCTTGCTGTTGTGTCGACCATACCAACCATGGAATGGTACTTTGTTGTTCGCTACTCAGCCGAACGGTCAGAAACTCGCTCACTGATTCCTCCAAAACGACGGCGAACGACAGTCACCGTTTCTCTATCTGTACTTTGTAAAAGGCTACGGAGGCGTACTCGGGATTCATCCACCAGTACTTGAACATCCAGCTCAAAGAAAGCGCTGTCGACTCCTAAGTAACCTTTGGCATTTTTCTTTACGTCATCGCTTAAGCCAGCTAATTCTGACTCAGACAAAAATTCATCTACGCTGTCCCAACCATCAAAAGGACGCTTTTCTATCAACTGCACCGCATCGCTGCTGCTAAGGCCCGGCGTAAACATCGCAACTAAGATAGGAGCTTGTTCAACGTCAATTGTGTTTACGTTCAAACGCCAATCATCGCTAGGAAGCGCACAAACCATTGGGGCTATCTTCTGGTAGATATCGCCACTCACTTGGTAAACCGCACGTAACTCACTCGCATCGGCCATCCAACCATTTGGTGGTAAGTATTGCGGTTTCATTGCTTCATAAGTGCTGTCTTCAACACCAGCCGTAGAACGTACCGTGCTGTCACTATCGACATATTCCCAAGTCGAGTCTGCAATCACTTCAGCTTGATAAGGTTCAACGTCTTTCTCTTCCATCAATCGTTGGAAGACTTGTACTAAGTATGGACGATTTGTCGAATCCCCGGAGGGTTGTACACTCGCTAACACGTTCAAATTGAAGCAGGCTTGTTTATCGATGATGCGGCCAGCGGCTTGACCATAATCCAACGGGTAGACCTGCTCTTTTATCGCCCAAGGCTGACTTAAGTTGATGTTATCGTCGTCTTCATAGCTCTGTTCGATACCAATCTCAGCCAACGCTTCTACCCCCAAGCTATACCAGTAAGCTTGTTGGTAATTAATTTGATTCGAACCACGCTGAAACTGCAGAAACAATCGCTCTGACATGCTTGCGGCTACCGTGGTCATGATGGCAAGTAACATCAGCACGATAAGGAGCGCGACCCCACGTTGACGACTAGCCATTACTGCCTCCAGATGAATCGCTCCCCCCAGATGAACTGTTACCACCGGATGAGTTGCTGTCTCCTGATGAATTACCACCACCAGAGTTATCTTGACCACTTGATACCAGTTTTCCATTTGGTGTCAGGTAGGTACGAGAGATCTCTCCGTAGTCTTTCAGCTTCAATATAACAGACACAGCTTTAGGTAACTCACTGCCGTTTTCCCACGTTTTCTTCCACGATTTTCCATCAAAGAAGCGCATATCGAATTCTTCGACATTGGTAAGCAATGGCGTCACAATGCCTTCTTGCCCTGTTGGCGTATCTGGGTAGCGCCACCACACACGTTGCAGCACTTCATCTTTAATGCGGTAGCCCACTTTCGTGACTTCACCACGTGGAAATTGCTGTTGTGGGTTGTGCCAACCCAAACGCGCAAACAGCACGCCTTTCGCATCCGAATCCAGCAGGTATTCGGACCAAAACAGCAGCTGCTTTGATGGTTCTTCGCCATTGGTGCGCACCTGGCGCATGGCCATCTGACGGAAGTCATTATCCATCATCACCATCGCACGCTGCAGTTCATTCAAGCGTTGGGTGCGTTCTTGCGACAGAACATTACTGCGCTGCACTTGCGATACGACTTGGTAAGCTGCCACGCTCATGCTGGCAAAAATCGCAATCGAAACCAGTACCTCAATCAAGGTAAAACCTCGATTTGATTTCATTGTTGGCGCCTTATATCGCTTATTACTCAGCAACATAACTTCTCACCGTGACAACAGGGCTCGCTTCTTTCTCAGTTGCGACGCTGACATCAAATGCTTTCAGCAATGGCTGCGCGGTGGCAACAGGAGTGACCTTCCAATACCAAGTACGCCCCGCCAACTCTTCAGTGCCTTTTTTAGCTTTGAGTTTTTCCGCCGAGAGCATCACATTGGCCATTTGGTTATCCACAACCATGGCTGCAAACATTTTTTCTTCTAAATAACTGACGGTATTGATGTGCTGACTCACTGAGCGAATCACACTGATCGCAGCAGTAGCAAAAATCGCCAGTGCGACTAGCACCTCAAGTAGCGTCATACCTCGAGCATTGCGGTGCGATGAACCAATACGGCTTGGCTTAGAATATTGAATTGTCATCGTCTTCCGCTTCTTCCCCAGGTGCTAACAATTTGATTTCACCTGTTTCTTTACCAATGATTCGCCAGCCATCATTGAATGCATCCCCTTCTTCAGGAAAGAAAGATAAGGTGAATGGCGTAATCTCAGCACTTGAGAAAATGAACACTTGAGGTGGTTTCACTTTCTTCTTTTTCTTGTCCTCTTCCTCGGCAAACATGTCTTCATCAAACAGCGAGCCGGGCTCGAACAATCGGTCATCGTCACTCCAGGCGCCACCGCCTAATTCCAATTGCACTGAGATATCCCCTTCAAGCTTTGTTTCGCTTGGGATTTGCTTTAACTCAAGTGGTTGCCAACCATCTTGGGTCAGGCTCAACAAAGTGTAGGTGGATTTAACATCATCAACGCGCAGACCAAAGTCTTTGCCACTTAACACGGCTTCTTCATTAAGTAGTTGTAAGCGTTGAAAAAAGCTGTGCGCGTATTGTTTGGAAAGGTCTTTCTGACTAGTAGGCAAGGTAGCGATCACCGCCACGGCGGTAAGAGATAACAAAACCAGCACCAATAGAATTTCTATCAATGTAAAACCGAGATGTTTTTGCATTTGCTTCATTAGTGCTGGTTTCAGCTAGCGCTTATTGGAAATCTTGCATGTTCCAGTTGCCGATATCTGCAGCTGGACCTTCACCGCCCTCTTGGCCGTCAGCGCCTAGAGTGAAGATATCAATTGTGCCATTGTCACCAGGGCTTAGGTATTGGTACTCGTTACCCCATGGATCAGATGGAAGACGCTTGATGTAACCACCGTCACGGTAGTTGCGCGGCTCTGGGTTAGAAGGTTTGTTCACCAATGCATCTAGACCTTGGTCAGTCGTTGGGTAAACGCTGTTATCCAACTTGTACATGTCCAGCGCATTCTCCAACGCCACGATGTCAGTAATCGCTTTTTGTTGGTCTGCTTTTTCTTTGTTGCCTAGTAGGTTAGGAACAACCACACTTGCCAAAATACCTAGGATAACGACAACAACCATCACTTCTAGAAGTGTAAAGCCTTGTTGTTTACTGCGTTTAAATTTCATTATTTTCTCCGAAAGTTAGATTCAAGCCATGACATTAGTAGACACGACTTAACTCGAATTTTATCCGCTCATCAAGTTATTCATTTCCAACATTGGCATCAATGTCGCCATTACGATGAAAAGAACGAGACCAGCCATCAATGCTATCAGCACTGGAGTGAAGATCCCTAAAGCGATATTCACTGTAGATTCAAAGTTTTGGTCTTGGTTGTCCGCCGCACGTGTCAACATGCTTTCAAGCTCACCACTTTGCTCACCACTGGAAATCATGTGTAGCATCATTGGTGGAAACAAGCGAGTTTGATCAAGGGCTTTACGCAGACTTGCACCTTCACGTACGTTGTCTGCCGCCACTAACACTTGTTGTTTTACATAACGGTTCGACATAACGTCAACTGCCACACGCATGCCTTCAAGAATAGGAATCGCACTTGAAGTACAAATCGATAAGGTGCGAGCAAATCGCGATGTGTTCAGACCGCGAGAAATCTTGCCAATTAGCGGTAAGCTAAGAATTTTTTGGTCCCAAGCCAAGCGAAAATTTGGTTTCTGTAGTGCCAGTTTTAAACCGTAAAAGAACACCACAAAGACAACAAAAATGATTAAGCCCCATTCTTGGACAAACTCACTCGCAGACAATAGCATTTGCGTAGACTGTGGTAGCTCTTGCCCCATTTGAATGATTGGCTCAATGATTTTCGGCACCACTGAAGAAAGCAGCAATGACACAATGCCCACCGCAAACACCACCAGCACCACTGGGTAAATCATGGCTTGAAGCAGTTTAGAGCGCATCTTCTGACGGTTTTCTACATAATCCGCCAAACGCTCAAGTACCGCATCTAAGTGGCCGGATTTTTCACCAGCCGCCACCATAGAACGAAATAGCTCGTCAAACACATGTGGATAATCACCCAAACTGTCTGCAAGCGGATAACCCTCAGTGACTTTCGAGCGCACGGCCGCAATCATTGAGCGAATACGTGGTTTTTCAGCCTGCTCTGAAACAGCTTTCAAACACTCTTCCAATGGCATGCCAGATTGCACAAGCGTTGATAGCTGGCGCGTAATTAGGGCGAGCTCTGCGGTTTTGATACCACGTTTGAATCCAACTGATGCACCTGAAGACTTCGCAGCTTTGGCTTTGGCTTCCATCACCTCAACAGGGATCATGCCCTGTTCTTTTAGGCGTTGGCGCACCTGACGAGCGTTATCACCCTCGATGGTGCCTTTCTTCTGCTTGCCTTTCGCGTCCAGCGCTTTGTATTCAAATGCTGCCATTACGCTTCCTTGGTCACTCGCATGACTTCTTCAAGAGAAGTGATACCACGACTGACTTTGCTTAGGCCATCGCTACGAATGCTTGGTGTGTGTGCTCGTACGGCTTTTTCAATTTCTTGTTCGCCCGCTTCACTGTGGATCAGTTCTTGAACTTTCTCATCCACCATTAGAAGTTCGTGAATACCAGTACGACCGCGGTAACCTTTTTGGTTACACACTTCACAGCCTTTTGCACGATGCAGAACCAGCGATTCGTGTTCTTCCAGACCGAACAGTTTCTTCTGTTCTTTATCCGCTTCGTATGGCTCTTTACAGTCAGAACAAAGGGTACGAACTAGGCGCTGTGCTAGCACGCCCAATAGCGAAGAAGAGATCAGGAAGGGTTCAATACCCATGTCGCGCAGACGCGTGATTGCGCCAACTGCGGTGTTGGTGTGTAGCGTTGACATCACTAAGTGACCAGTCAAAGAGGCTTGCACGGCAATTTGTGCAGTCTCCAAGTCACGGATCTCACCAACCATCACTACATCCGGGTCTTGACGAAGAATCGCACGTAGACCACGCGCAAAGGTCATATCAACCTTAGGGTTTACCTGTGTTTGGCCGATGCCATCGATATCGAATTCGATAGGATCTTCAACAGTCAGAATGTTGCGTTCGTTGCTGTTGATCTCTTGCAAGCCCGCGTACAAGGTCGTCGACTTACCCGAACCTGTCGGACCGGTTACCAAGATGATGCCGTGAGGGCGACCAATCAAATGACGGAAGTTGTCATGCACTGAAGGGGTCATACCCAAACTATGCAGATCAAGACGAGTCGCGTTCTTGTCCAGTAGACGCATTACCACACGCTCACCATGCGATGAAGGCATGGTCGATACACGCACGTCCACCGCACGACCACCGATACGCAGTGAAATACGACCATCTTGAGGTACGCGTTTTTCCGCAATATCCAGCTTCGCCATGACCTTCACACGAGAAACCAGCAAAGGGGCTAGCTTGCGGCTCGGGGTTAAGACTTCACGCAATACACCATCGACGCGGAAACGAATCGAAAGGGTTTTCTCGAAAGTCTCAATATGGATATCCGACGCCCCTTCTTTGATCGCTTCACCCAACATGGCGTTAATCAATTTGATGATTGGCGCATCATCTTCCGATTCCAACAAATCTTCGTCGTGAGGCAGCTCTTCTGCTAATGAGAAGAAGTCATCACTGTCTGCGCCAATGTCTTCCATCAACTGACGGGCTTCAGAAGAATCACGTTGATAAGCTTCAGTGAGCTTTTTATCGAACGCTTCTTTGTCCATCACTTGAGGAATAAAGTTTTGTTTCAGTACTCGACGTACTTCAACCAGAGCCGCAGGGTTAAGCGGCTCTACGTAATACAGAATTGGAGGGCGCTCAGGGTGCTCCGTCTCCAAAACCAGTTTAAAGCGGTTGGCAAAACTGAATGGCAGACGGCGCATACTTGGCGCTGTGTCTAACATATCAACCATTATTCTTTACCATCTGATCAATGAACGCTTGGATTTCAGCAGGATGCTTACGATCTTGACCAAACTCAGGAATCACTGGGATATTTGAGTCGTCCATTAACTTCAAGCCTTCTTGTGCTTTGTATAACTGCTCTGCACGAATGAAGTTGTATTTACGCTGAGTAATACCATCTGCCGTCATACCATCGCGGATGATGGTTGGCTTGATGAATACCATCAGGTTGCGCTTCTCAGTTTGCGTACTGGTTGATTTGAACAGTTGACCAATCACTGGGATATCACCCAGTAGCGGTACTTTAGATTCACTCTCCAGAGCACGTTCATCGACGAGGCCACCAAGCACCAACATCTGGCCGTCTTGGATCATCACAGAGGTGTTTAGCTGACGCTTAGCAAAACGTACGTCCACCGCGCCATTGGCGCCTAAAACGTTAGACACTTCTTGCTCAATGTTTAGCTGAACAGAATCACCTTCGTTGATTTGAGGTACCACTTTCAGCTTGATACCGACTTCTTTACGATCGACCGTTTGGAATGGGTTATCGTTGTTTGAGCCTGCTGTCGAGCCCGTAATTACCGGTACTTCTTCACCAACGATGAATGACGCTTCACCGTTATCCATTACCGTAATGCTTGGAGAAGATAGGATGTTTGAGTTTGAATCCGATGACACAGCGGTAATCAACGCCGTCCAGTCACCCATCATGATGCTCATTGCCGCACCATTAACACCACCAAGTGCAGCGGCTAGTGTCGAATAGTCGCCCTCTTCCGTGTAGTTTCGGGTTTCCCATTTATTGGTGTCACTATTCCAATAACTCTCTTCTTTAGTTGTGTCTTTCGCTTCTTCAAGACCAACCATAACATTACCGATTTGTGCGCCAGTATTGCCGTATTGGATCACTGCGCCAGTTTCTAGGTTACCCCATTGGACACCTAGGTTGATGCCGTCGCCTTCTGACATTTCCACGATAAGCGCTTCAATCAGAACCTGTGCACGACGAATATCGAGCTGAGCGATCACGTCTTGCAGTGCCATCATAATATCTGGCGGCGCAGTCAAAACTAGCGAGTTGGTTGCTTCGTGAGCGGCAATCACCACTTCACCACGCTGTGCACTTGATGTGCCTTTTTGACCTGCTTGCTTCTCAGCCTGTAGGTTATCAGATACGCCTTTTAGTACATCAACTAGGTCTTCCGCTTTCGCGTACTTTAGGTAAACCACGCGGTTATTGCCTTTGGTCGCCATTTCAACGTCTAGTTGACGAATCAAACGCTTCAGACGTGCACGAACTTTAGGGTCACCAGAAATCAGGATGGAGTTAGTACGCTCATCCGCTACGATTTTTGGTTCTAGGAATTCAGGCGTGCTCTTTTGATTGGTCGTTTTGTTCAGGGCATCAACGATACGCACCATCTCAGAAGCAGACGCATTGCGCAGCTCTACGACTTCGATTTCTTTGTCACCCGCTTGGTCAACGCGCTTGATGATTTCCGCTAGGCGGTTTACTACCGCAGCGCGACCCGTGATCAAGATGATGTTAGCTGGATCGTAGTGCACCACGTTACCGGCACCTGCGTTATCAATCAGTTGACGCAGTAGCGGAGAAAGTTCACGAACCGACACATTACGCACCGCAACCACACGGGTAATCACGCTGTCGCCTTGCGCACTGTCATCACCCAAAACCGGGATTGCTGACGTTTTTGAATCTTTCGCTTTGATGACTTTCAACACACCATTGTCCATTTCGACAACGGCATAACCGTACACTTCCAGAACGTTCAAGAAGAAACTGTAGTACTGCTTTTCGTTAAGAACGTCGTAACTACGTACGTCAATCTTACCGCGTACAGACGGGTCAACGATGATGGTCTTCTCTAGATTGCGACCAACAATATTGATGAATTCTTGAATATCAGTGCCTTTGAAGCTGGCACTAAACTCGTTCGCCATTGCACCCGGAGCGCAGAGTAGTGTCCCTGCAAGTAACCAAGTACTTTTGCTAAACCAATGTTTCACGTATGTCTCCCTGAACTTACGCAGCTTGCCTAAGTATTACAATTGGATATAGATGTCGTACTGCTGGCCATCGCGCTCAACAGTCAAATTCAGTTCTTGCGGATCGTTCATCACTTGCATCAGTTCTACTGAAGATGAAGGATCACTTAAATCGATCCCATTTAATTGCACCGCAATATCACCAGGTTTTAGACCGACATCATTAAACAACGCCGCATCACGACCTGGTGAGACGCGATAACCGACGATTCCTCCATCCTTTTTGACTGGAGAAATGTTGATGTACTTGAATACGCTTTGCGGATCTTTGGAAATCTCCGCACGAATTTGGTCGACCTTCTCACTCACCGCTGATGATTTATCCGCTTTCGCCGCTTTCGGGCGGGCTGCTGGACGTGTTTCAGACAGTTTGCTGTACTCGATACCTTCGAGCATTAGGGTTTCATCACGGCCTTGGTTGTCGATGATCACACGATCGACCAATACCGCTTTTAATTCTGCACGTGTGCCATCAATTTCTTCGCCGATACCATAAGTGGCTTGCTTACCTCGATTGGCGATCACCGCTAGGCTCGTTTTTGCGTTGCTGCTCGCAACTGCACCAACAAGTGTTAGGTTTAAGCGAGTTTTAGGCGCATCTTGCACGACAGGTTGTTCTACTACGACCGGCTTTTGCTCGGTGTACTTTCCGAACAAGTTCGCATTTTGAAGGGCATTGAAATCAATCGCGTCCTTTTTATTCGTAGACGCAACAGCACCTGCTGATGGCTTCCATTGAGTCACATCAGAAGTTTGAGGCATTGCTAGCCACACCACTTTACCCAATATCCAACCTGTCATTGCTATAAATAGACAAGTTAACAACAAACTGAGTTTCGCTTGTATGGTGTGATTGTTGGACTTAATCTGAGCCAGTAGCGGGCTGCTTGCTAATCCTGCACTTAGCTCTAAACGCTTCACTGAATTGATTCCTTTATTCTGACGTCGGTCGACCTTAAGTATAAGTAAAGATTGTCGACTCTATCTTGCTAAATTTGCAATAAAATTACTACTCAACAAAGAGCAGTGAACTATATCACAAGTTCCTTTTCATACCTTTTTCTTATGCAGTTTTTGCCAACTCCCTTGAAAAAAAACAGCCTTGGCTCCATCTGTAGGTGAATAATCCACCAGTCACTGCCTTATTATTGCAGTGATTAGATAGTGTAGAGTCGTATGAGTTCCGCAAATGAAGCCGTAAGGCTAGATAAATGGCTATGGGCTGCCAGATTTTATAAAACCCGCTCCATCGCACGCAATATGGTCGATGGCGGTAAAGTCCACTATAATGGGCAACGAAGCAAACCAAGCAAAATCGTTGAGTTGGGCGCTGAGATTCGTCTTCGCCAAGGTAATGAAGAGAAGACGGTGATTATCGAGAAAATCTCTGATCGTCGCATGGGCGCACCAATCGCTCAAACGCTCTATCGTGAAACTGACGAAAGCGTCAGCCAACGCGAAGAGTTCGCGAAACAGCGTAAACTCAACGCCCACAACCCAAGTCCGGAACGCCGCCCAGATAAGAAGCAGCGCCGTGACATCATTAAGTTCAAACACCAATAAAAGCCGGAATTACCGACGAGGAAAGCACTCCATGGCAAATAATGTTTTAAACCGCTACCTATTCGAAGATCTTTCAGTACGTGGCGAGTTGGTTCAATTGGATGAAGCATACCAACGTATTATCTCCAGCAAGGAATATCCGGCAGCACTGCAAAAACTGTTGGGTGAGCTACTCGTTTCAACCACTCTTTTAACGGCAACTTTGAAGTTCGAAGGCTCAATCACTATCCAACTACAAGGTGATGGTCCTGTATCACTGGCTGTAATCAATGGCGATCACGCTCAGAAGATCCGTGGCGTTGCACGTTGGGAAGGCGACATTGCGGATGACGCAAGCCTGCACGACATGATGGGTAAAGGCTACCTAGTGATCACTATCGAGCCAAAGAAAGGCGAACGTTACCAAGGTGTCGTTGGCCTAGAAGGTGAGACACTGGCTGACGTTATCGAAGGCTACTTCGCAAACTCAGAGCAGTTGAAGACGCGTCTGTGGATCCGTACTGGTGAACACGAAGGTAAAGCTCACGCAGCAGGCATGATGATTCAGGTAATGCCAGACGGCACGGGTACACCCGAAGACTTCGAGCACCTAGAGCAATTAACAGCAACCGTGAAGAACGAAGAACTGTTCACTCTACCGGCAAACGAACTGCTTTACCGCTTGTACAACCAAGATTCTGTTCGTCTATACGAACCGCAACCAGTGGAGTTCCACTGTGGCTGTTCTCGTGAACGTAGTGGTGCAGCGATCATTACCGTTGAGCGTGCTGAAATTAATGACATTTTAGCGGAAGAAGGATCAGTTTCTTTACATTGTGATTACTGTGGCACGTCATATTCATTTGACGAAGCGGAGATCACTGAGCTCTATGCACAAGCCGCTCCAGAGAAGAAAACACTGCATTAATTTTCATAGCTTAACAAGCTTGTAATTTACCCTTCAAAAGGCCAGCATCATGCTGGCCTTTTTGTGATCAAACCCTCTAATTACCTAGCCTCAGACGTAATAAAGCAACCGCTTAATTTTAAATAATTAATAATTCTTTTCCCCTAGCGCAAAGGTTTGCGCCCACGATAAACTATTCGCACCAATATGTGACGGGTTACCTAAAACCTTACTTAAATCATGGGTATTTTTTGAGCTATATCCCTGTTTTATCCCCACCCCGTTGCTAGCATGGTGAGCAGATAAAAATTAAAACATTCTTACAAAATCCCTACAAAAATCCTTATAAGGAGCACCTATGACCGTTATGGAACATACAAAGGCTGCAACAATTGATCTGACCAAACACGGACTGCATAACGTTAAAGAGGTTGTTCGCAACCCAAGCTACGAAATGCTGTTTGAGGAAGAGACCCGTGCTGACCTAACAGGTTATGAACGTGGTGTGGTTACAGAACTCGGCGCGGTTGCCGTAGACACTGGTATCTTTACTGGTCGCTCACCAAAAGATAAGTACATTGTTAAAGATGCAACGACAGAAGAGCACATGTGGTGGACTTCTGACGCAGTGAAAAACGACAACAAACCAATCAACAAAGAAGTATGGGACGACCTAAAAGAGCTAGTGACCAACCAGCTTTCAGGTAAGCGTCTATTTGTGATTGACGGTTATTGTGGTGCAAACCCAGACACTCGTTTGAGCATTCGAGTGATCACCGAAGTAGCGTGGCAGGCGCACTTCGTGAAAAACATGTTCATCCGCCCAACAGAAGAAGAGTTGGCAACGTTTGAACCTGACTTCGTGGTAATGAACGGCGCGAAGTGCACGAACGACAAGTGGGAAGAACAGGGTCTGAACTCTGAAAACTTTACTGTGTTCAACCTAACAGAGCGCATGCAACTGATCGGCGGTACTTGGTACGGCGGCGAAATGAAGAAAGGCATGTTCGCAATGATGAACTACTTCCTTCCGCTGAAAGACATCGCATCGATGCACTGTAGTGCAAACATGGGCCAAGAAGGCGACGTAGCGATTTTCTTCGGCCTGTCTGGCACAGGTAAAACTACCCTATCTACCGATCCTAAACGTGCACTGATTGGTGATGACGAGCACGGCTGGGACGACGACGGCGTATTCAACTTCGAAGGCGGCTGTTACGCGAAGACCATCAAACTATCGAAAGAAGCCGAGCCTGATATCTACAACGCAATCCGCCGCGATGCACTATTAGAGAACGTGACGGTTCGTAGCGATGGTTCTATCGACTTTGATGATGGCTCTAAGACAGAGAACACCCGCGTGTCTTACCCACTGCATCACATCGACAACATCGTGAAGCCAGTGTCGAAAGGCGGTCACGCAGACAAAGTGATCTTCCTATCGGCAGATGCGTTCGGCGTGTTACCTCCAGTTTCAAAACTAACGCCTGAGCAAACTAAGTACCACTTCTTGTCTGGCTTTACCGCTAAGCTAGCGGGTACAGAGCGTGGCATCACTGAGCCGACACCAACCTTCTCGGCGTGTTTTGGTGCAGCGTTCCTAACCCTACACCCAACTAAGTACGCTGAAGTGCTAGTGAAACGTATGGAAGCAGCAGGTGCAGAAGCTTACCTAGTCAACACCGGCTGGAACGGTAGCGGCAAACGTATCTCCATCCAAGATACACGCGGCATCATTGATGCAATCCTTGATGGCTCTATTGAAGATGCGAAAACCAAACACATTCCAATCTTCAACCTAGAAGTACCAACTTCACTTCCAGGCGTCGATCCAAGCATCCTTGACCCTCGTGATACCTACATTGACCCACTACAATGGGAAAGCAAAGCGAAAGACTTGGCAGAGCGCTTCATCAACAACTTTGATAAGTACACTGACAACGCAGAAGGTAAATCACTAGTGGCAGCAGGTCCTCAGCTGGATTGAGCCACTCACTAGACCTTAGTGACCTAGCTACAAAAACAATCTTCAAGCCCCTCTTTTGAGGGGCTTTTTATTGAATCCAGCCCAAGATTGATACAAGCTTAAGCCTATCTAAGTAATTCAATATTCACTTACTCCAATTTATGTACAGGTTTGGGCAGGGATGAAAACAGCAAGTCGAGTTCTACTTCTAATACTCATACTGGCGATCGCCGTTCCGGCCGTCTTTGTAGGCATGCTGACCACCTCGCATTCTCGCCAAACGTGGAATCTGTTTTCCGATTTAGTCGATTTGCCACTGCAAGCGGATAACGTTCAATACGAGTTTCCTTACCACCTCACCCTCAATGGCGTAGCGACCAAACAACAAAATATACCCTTCATTGAGCAAGTCGATCTCTGGCTGAACCCAGATGTTCGTCGCGATGGAAAATGGATTGTCGACAGCTTGCTGATTGATGGGTTGAGTCTACAGCAAGGTATGCCAACACTGCCGGCGCTGGGCAATGTTTACTTCCACCAAATCGCCTTGAAGAACATCGATTACGCCGATGATGCATTCAGCATTACGGGGGTAGATGTGCAAATCCAAGATCCAATATGGTCGAGCGACACTCAGCAAGTGCCATACGGTGAGATTCAGCTCTCTGCCGAACAATTGCATTGGAATGGTGAAGCCTTTGATAAGTTACTCATCGACGTGGATTACAAAGCGCAAGACAGCACACTTTACGGCGCCTCATTCAACTGGCATGGCAGCGAAGTATCGGGTCAAGGCGAACAATACCCACAAGGTTGGTCAATCATAAACATGACCGTCGATAAACTGAAAATCGACAACCTACAGCTACAATCTTTGCTTGCTAAGCCTTGGCAGGCCCTGCCCGTTCATATCAGCCATATCAACAGTCTCGATCTGTTGAATGCAGATATCGAATACGGAGATTGGCATTGGCAAAACCTAGAGCTATCGCTAGAAAACGCCTCTTTACCGTTATCACTGTGGGGGACAACAGCGCAGCTTTCTCTACAGGCAGACAACGTCAGTTTTCAAGATCAAACTGCGATTGAACCTCGCTTAAATGCCACGCTCAAGCCAGGTTCGATTCAACTAAAAGAACTGAGTTTGGATTGGCAACAAGGTCGTGTGCAGGTATCTGGTGAGTTTGAGCCTGAGCATTGGAAAATCAACAACGCGACTATCAGTGGATTGAAATGGGCGATCCAACCAGATGACAAAGTGGATTGGTGGCAAGAAGCCACGGAGAGGCTCCAGCAAGTAGATGTAAAGCAGTTAGAGATAGAACGCAGCCAAGTTATCCAGTTATCCAAACAGCCTTACTGGCAGCTTTCTGGCTTGAATTTGGAAGGTGACCAGCTCGAAGTAACGCACAACAACGGTCATTGGGGCATTTGGAGTGGCAAGCTTGATGCCAGCGTGGTAAACGCGAGTTACGACCAAGTCATCACATCACACGCTGCGATTGCAACACAAAGTGACGATGGACTCTGGCAGCTAACGCGTTTGTTTGCACCTCTGGAGCAAGGCTATATTGAAGGTTTAGGTCAAATCGACCTCAGTACCACCAGCCAACCTTGGACGCTTAACCTCAATGCGGATGGAATCCCTCTGCAGTTGCTTCATCCGCACTTACCAACAGCACTCGCGGTCAATGGCTTCTCTGATTTAAGCCTCGATTTAAAAGGCTTGGCGGGTGATCAAAATATGCTTGCTTACAGCTTGTCGGGAGAAGTGGAAGCTAACCTACGCGATACCACCCTGAAGTCACAAGCGGATGATTCACTCAAGGCGATCACCTTCAGCCCATTACGTTTACGTGCTCAGCGTGGTGAAGTAAAACTTCAACCAGTGACCATTTCAGGCAAGGCTATTTCGGGTAACTTGTCTGGTGAATTTGATATGGCAAACAACCCGCTTTCTGGCGTGATTTATCAACTCAAGGACACGTGTGGAGTGATTAAAGGTGATGTGCTGAGTGGCGAAATCGAAACAAATGAGTGCCAACATAAGCCAGAACAGACTGAGCAAGTGGAGCCAGAGCAAAGCACTCCCGAACCAGGCAAGGTTACACGCATTGCGGCAATCAACTTAGAACAGCATGAAGAAGAGATAAGTGAGGAAGTGAGAGAGGAGGAAGAGCCAACCGCAACATCACATTCCGAAGAGCAGCTTATCTCTGTCCGAGAGGTCTCAGCGAACGACTCGATTAACGAAGAACCGTCTCCAGAAGAACACAATACTCCAGAGGCGAACCATTCAGCGACGGAACAAGGCACATCAGCTAACCAAGATGCGCCACAAGAAATACCAGACTCAGCCAGCCTAACAGCTAAGTAACTGAGAGTAATTCGGCAACAGCATGTACGTGCCGACAAAATCAACCGCTGGTACGTCTCCACTGTAAATCACCACATGGATAACAATACGCGCTTTACGCCCCGATGCGAGCCTGTCTAAATCACCACTAATACCATCAAGCGAGGTACTCGCTACTGGGTTCTGCTCGACCGGATGACGATAACGAATTGAACTGTCTGCTAATACGATGTCACCGTGCAAACCGCGCTCTTTCATCAACAGCCACGTCATGCCCCACCCAGTCAGTGTCGCCAGAGTAAAAGCAGAGCCCGCAAACATCGTATTATGTGGATTCAAGTTTGGGTTAAGCTGCGCGCTACACTCAAACTGGTAACCCGTGTATTGGTTGATTTTGATCCCCATTTTATCCGCGATCGGGATCTGCGCTTCCCAACGTTGTTGTAGCTCAGTACACCAATCCGGGCGACGTAGCACATCCGCCATTGGGTCAAGCTGTTTAACCATTTGTTGGTGACGCACGGGACCACGTTCATCGGTCAGCTCACCGCGACGCTCAAAACCATTCTTCTCATAGAAGGCAATCGCGTCTTCACGGGCATTACACACCAGACGCTTCGCCCCTTCTTGTCGAGCTAACGACTCAAGTGCCACCAGCACTAATGAGCCCATGCCTTTGCTGCGACGGTTGTTCTTCACCGCCATATAGCGGATCTGACCATCGTTATCTGGGGTAATGTACAACCGACCAATCGCCATCGGACGACCACGGCTGTCGGTAATCATGCGGTGATGGCTCATGCCATCGTACTCATCACGCTCGGAACCTACAGGCATACGCCAAGGTTCGCGTAGCAACTGCCAACGAAATTGATAGTACTTGTTGAGCTGATTTTCTGTTTTTGGAGTTATGAGTTTGAACATATCAATCCTTTGAAAGTACAAATCAAATGAAAGCTTTAGGAGAAAATACCCAAGCAAATTCAATTTACTTGGGCTTAAAGCTTAGACCATGATGTTATGGTTGCCAGATTAGACCTGTAGCCAAAAAGTCACTGGACCGTCATTAATTAATGACACTTTCATATCTGCCGCGAAGCGACCGCGTTGTGTTGGCAGTTCTTGCTCACACAAGTCCGAGAAGTAGTCATACAAACGTTCTGCATCCGCAGGGTGCGCGCCGCGAGAAAAGCCTGCGCGAGTGCCCTTTTTGGTATCCGCTGGTAACGTAAATTGAGACACCACCAAAACCTGACCGTTCACTTGTTTGACGTTGAGGTTCATTTTGCCTTCGTCGTCTTCAAACACACGATAAGTGGTTACACGCTCCATCAAACGTTTTGCTTTTGCTTCATCATCGTCCTTCTCTACACCAAGTAGGACAAGTAGACCTTGGTCGATTTCACCGACAACTTCACCGTCTACACGAACGGCGGCTTCACTGACTCGTTGAATTAGCGCTATCACGACTCTCGCTTCCTTCATCTGTTAATTGTAATTCAGCGGTCGAGTGTATCATTTCTAAGTCGTCACTCCAGTGCTCTCTTTCACCCAGAGCGGCCGTGACTTCCGCACCAATGAGCACAATCAACCAGCACAAATACACCCACACAAACAGAATCGGAATCGCAGCAAGCGCGCCGTAAATCAATTGGTAAGAAGGGAATTGAGTAATGTAGAAAGCAAAGCCCTTCTTACTCAATTCAAACAACACCGCAGCTATGGCAGCACCGATAGCACCGTGGGACAGATAAACCTTCTTGTTTGGCACTAAGAAGTACAACCCCATGAATGCGAAGAATGACAGCAGCAGAGGCAGCCAGCGCAAAAACAGGTTATAAGCGCCCGACAAGGTTTCGTTTTCAATCAGCTTAAGCGATGTTACGTAAGAGGTTGCGGCAATACTCGCGCCGACCAGAATCGGACCAAGGGTCAACACCATCCAGTACATAGAAAATGAGAATACTGGGCGACGTTTGTCTTTCACTCGCCAAATGTAGTTTAAGTTTTTGTCGATGTTGGAAATCAGCATCAAGGCAGCAACAAACAAGAATGCCCCCCCCACGGCGGTCATCTTGCCTGTATTCGATACAAACTCTTGCAATGCGGTTCTTACCGCATCACCAGAAGCGGGGACGAAGTTATCAATGATATACCCTTGCAAGGTTTCGCCCACATTCTCAAATACCGGAAACTTCGACAATATCGACAGCAATACCGTCAACATCGGAACAATAGACAACAATGTGATGTAAGCTAAATAGCCTGCGTTAACATTGACGCGATCGTGCGTCATGCGCTTGAGCAAATATTGGAAAAACGCGACGCTCCCCGGCACGAGCTTGCTCAATCTCACCTTGTAACTCTCTGATAACTGGTTCATAGTTCATCCCATAAATTAGCGTCGAGGACATAAGAATGCCTTATTTATTAGCAATTGTACTATCAATTTTCACTTTGACAGGATGTCAATCCGCATATTATTCAGCAATGGAGCAAGTGGGATACCACAAACGCGACATTATGGTTGACCGCGTGGAAGACGCCAAAGAGTCTCAACAAGATGCACAAGAAGAGTTTACCAGCGCGCTAGAAGCCCTTTCGGCACTGACCAACTTTGACGGCGGTGAGCTAGAAAGCGTCTACAACAACATTAACGACAAATACGAAGACAGCGAAAAAGCGGCGCAAGATGTGCGCGACCGTATTGCTGCAATTGAAGATGTGTCGGATGCTCTATTTGAAGAGTGGCAAGGCGAGCTAGACCTGTACACCAGCGCCAAACTTCGTCGCTCTAGCGAACAGAAGCTGCGTGAAACCAAAGCCTCTTACAAAAGTATGCTAAGCGCGATGAAGCGTGCAGAAGACAAGATGACGCCGGTGTTGAATACGCTGCGTGACAACACGCTTTACCTCAAGCATAACTTGAACGCAAGCGCGATCGGCTCACTGAAAGGCGAGTTCTCTAGCCTAGAGAAAGACATCCAATACGCAATTAAGCAAATGAATGCCGCGATTGCTGAGTCAGATAAGTTCTTACAACAGCTGAACCAAAAGTAATTTGATAAAGCCTCCTCCTCGTGAGGAGGTTTTGCTATCTAGCGACCAAGCTATTCAGTTCTTCACTTAGCTAGCTGAGTATCTACCGAGCTCTATTCACCTTTTTCATCTTCTACCTCGGCCACTAACCCCATCACTTGTCGAACAAACGCCACTCGTTCTCCCACACCTCCCCATGGTACTTCGACGACTTCATAACCCAGTTCCACATAGGTATCGACTAGGGTTTGATGGATTTGCAGGGCCTCTTCAAAGCTATGTGGGCGCACATCGTCTTGAACATAGATAGAGGCCTCAGGTCGACAAGTGAGCACCTTACTCTGGTACCCAACACTCTCAATCAAGAAGGCTTGCTCAACAGGACAACCGCCTACTTGTAGGTATGCCACGATGTCTGGGATAGCGCGGTCCACGAAGGCGACCTCATGACTCAGTGCGTCTTGCTTTTGCTTGCCCATCAACTCAAGGCATAAGTTAGCGAACTCAGGTAGGTTAGTCCAAGGCAAGACACCGTTGTCCAGCTGGCTTTGCTGTTCAATCAAGGTGCGAGAGCCCTCAGCAAAGGTGGCATACCCCAACTCACCCAACGCATTCAGTAAAGTGGTTTTACCCGCTCCGGGACCACCCGTAATCACGATTGGCTGCATAGCCTTGTTCCTTTAGATACAAAAAAACCCGAGCGAAACTCGGGTTTTTCTTAATAGAATCCGTTACAGCAGATTATTTTGCTGAACGTGAAGCACGTTTACGATCGCTTTCCGTTAGGAATTTCTTACGGATACGGATGCTTTCAGGTGTTACTTCTACTAGTTCGTCATCATCGATGAACTCTAGTGCTTGCTCAAGAGTCATCTTGATTGGCGGAGTAAGAACCTGTGCGTCATCTGTACCAGATGCACGAACGTTAGTTAGCTGCTTACCTTTCAGTGCGTTTACTGTTAGGTCGTTGTCGCGGCTGTGAATACCGATAACCATGCCTTCGTAAACTTCAACACCGTGACCGATAAATAGACGACCACGTTCTTGTAGGTTAAACAGTGCGTTTGTTAGCGCTTTACCCATCGCGTTCGCGATTAGTACACCGTTAACACGTTGACCGATGTTACCGCCTTTGTGTGGGCCGTAGTGGTCAAATGTATGGTATAGAAGACCAGAACCTGAAGTCAGTGTCATGAATTCAGTTTGGAAACCGATAAGACCACGTGATGGCATTTCGAAGTCCATACGTACACGACCTTTACCATCTGGAGACATGTCTTTCAGCTCACCTTTACGTAGGCCAATGTTCTCCATGATGCCGCCTTGGTGCTCTTCCATAACGTCGATCGTTACAGTCTCGAACGGTTCCATTAGCTGACCATCTTCTTCTTTGATGATTACTTCTGGACGAGATACAGCAAGCTCAAAGCCTTCACGACGCATGTTTTCGATCAGGATAGAAAGGTGAAGTTCACCACGACCTGATACGCGGAATTTGTCTGGATCGTCTGTTTGCTCAACGCGTAGTGCAACGTTGTGTACCAATTCTTTCTCTAGACGCTCAAGGATGTTACGTGAAGTCACGAACTTACCTTCTTTACCAGCGAATGGAGACGTGTTTACTTGGAACGTCATCGTTACTGTTGGTTCATCAACAGAAAGCGCAGGTAGTGCTTCTACTTGGTTTTGTGCACAGATAGTGTCAGAGATTTTTAGCTCACCAAGGCCAGTAATTGCAACGATATCACCCGCGTTCGCTTGCTCAACTTCGTGACGATCTAGGCCTAGGTAGCCCATTACTGTGCCCACTTTACCGTTGCGAGTTTTACCGTCAGCACCGATAACTGTTACTTGTTGGTTTGGCTTAACGCTACCACGAGTTACACGAGCAACACCGATAACACCAACGTAAGAGCTGTAATCTAGCTGAGAAACTTGCATCTGTAGAGGACCGTCTAGGTCAACTTGAGGTGCAGTTACTTCTTCAACGATAGTTTGGAATAGTGGTTCCATGTTCTCGCCAGTTTCGCCTTCTTCTAGCGCAGCCCAACCGTTAAGTGCAGAAGCGTAAACTACTTTAAAGTCTAGCTGTTCGTCAGTTGCACCTAGGTTGTCGAATAGGTCGAATACTTGGTCCATAACCCAATCAGGACGAGCACCAGGACGGTCAATCTTGTTGATTACAACGATTGGCTTAAGACCGTGCGCGAATGCTTTTTGAGTTACGAAACGCGTTTGCGGCATTGGGCCGTCAACTGCGTCAACGATAAGTAGTACTGAATCTACCATCGACATGATACGTTCTACTTCACCACCGAAGTCCGCGTGTCCCGGAGTATCTACGATGTTGATGCGGTAGTCATTCCAGTTAATTGCTGTGTTTTTAGCAAGAATGGTAATGCCACGCTCTTTCTCAATGTCGTTCGAGTCCATGACTCGCTCTTCAGCTTCACCGCGAGACTCTAGCGTGCCTGATTGTTGTAGCAGCTTGTCAACCAACGTTGTTTTACCGTGGTCAACGTGCGCGATAATCGCGATATTTCTTAATTTATCAATCTGTGGAGTAGCCATGGATATTGATTCACTTAGATAGATGAAATGCCCCCATGCCGAGAACGGGTGCTCTCTGGCGACATTTGCTGATTAAAAAAACGGCCATAATGTACCAGATTTTAGCAAAAAGCCTAGAAATATGTGATCTACTCCTTAGCTTTTCTATCAATTTTACGCTTAGCGCCCACTTTCTTCCGTTACTCGAATTGATTCAACGCAATTTTATTCCAATCATTGCTTATTACAAATTGACTCTTGCTCAAAATCTGGGCTAGATAAGCAACGTGATTGTCACATTGTGGTGCAATAATTTAAATTAGCACCATTATGGTGCATTCGGAGATCATTTTGGTGCAAACGTTTGCACCAAACTAGCATCTAAAAACTTAATTCCTTGAAATTAATGGAATAATTTTTTTGGCACGGTTTTGGCTTTAGAGAAACCAGCATCGATTAATAAAATGTCAAACAGATTAATCAATGCTGGATTTAATCAAATTTTCATAAATCGAGCTTACCGCTTTATTAACACTGGAGGTTATCCAAGATGTCAGTAGAAAACGTTTTATCACTGATCCAAGAAAACGAAGTTAAGTTTGTTGACCTACGCTTCACTGATACAAAAGGTAAAGAGCAGCACATCTCTATCCCTGCTCACCAAATCGACGCAGACTTCTTCGAAGAAGGTAAAATGTTCGATGGTTCATCAGTTGCTGGCTGGAAAGGCATTAACGAATCAGACATGGTTATGATGCCAGACGCATCTTCTGCAGTGCTTGACCCATTCACTGAAGATGCAACGCTAAACATCCGTTGTGACATCCTTGAGCCTGCAACAATGCAAGGCTACGACCGCGACCCTCGCTCTATCGCTAAGCGTGCTGAAGACTTCATGCGTTCTACTGGTATTGCAGACACAGTACTTATCGGCCCTGAGCCAGAGTTCTTCCTATTTGACGACGTTAAGTTCGCGACTGACATGTCTGGTTCTTTCTTTAAGATTGACGACGTAGAAGCAGCGTGGAACACAGGCTCTGATTACGAAGAAGGTAACAAAGGTCACCGTCCAGGCGTTAAAGGTGGTTACTTCCCAGTAGCTCCAGTAGATTCATCTCAAGACATCCGTTCTGCTATGTGTCTAGTAATGGAAGAGATGGGCCTAGTTGTTGAAGCGCACCACCACGAAGTAGCAACTGCGGGTCAAAACGAAATCGCAACTCGCTTCAACACACTAACAACCAAAGCTGACGAAATCCAAATCTACAAGTACGTTGTACACAACGTTGCTCACGCGTTTGGTAAGACAGCGACATTCAT
The DNA here is from genome assembly GCF_036533715.1 of Vibrio sp. M260121. Taxonomy (NCBI): domain Bacteria; kingdom Pseudomonadati; phylum Pseudomonadota; class Gammaproteobacteria; order Vibrionales; family Vibrionaceae; genus Vibrio; species Vibrio sp. M260121. The sequence goes on from NZ_JATABF010000005.1 coordinate 85,616, forward strand.
GCCTAAGCCACTTGTTGGTGACAACGGTAGCGGTATGCACGTTCACCAATCTCTAGCAAAAGACGGTGTAAACCTATTTGCTGGTGACAAGTACGGCGGCCTATCTGAAACTGCACTTTACTACATCGGCGGTATCATCAAGCACGCTCGCGCAATCAACGCATTTGCTAACCCATCAACTAACTCGTACAAGCGTCTTGTACCAGGCTTCGAAGCGCCAGTTATGCTAGCTTACTCAGCACGTAACCGTTCTGCTTCTATCCGTATCCCAGTGGTACCAAGTCCTAAAGCGCGTCGTATCGAAGTTCGTTTTGGTGACCCAGCGGCTAACCCATACCTAGCGTTCGCAGCAATGCTAATGGCTGGTCTTGACGGTATTAAGAACAAGATCCACCCAGGCGAAGCGATGGATAAAGACCTTTACGACCTACCAGCTGAAGAAGCAGCAGAAATCCCAACCGTTGCATACTCACTGAAAGATGCTCTAGAAGAACTAGATGCTGACCGTGAGTTCCTAACAGCAGGCGGCGTATTCTCTGATGACTTCATCGATTCTTACATCGGTCTTAAGTCTCAAGATGTAGAGAAAGTAAACATGACAACTCACCCACTTGAGTTCGAACTTTACTACTCTGTATAAGGTCTCAACTGTGTAAAATGTAAACACAGAAACAAAATATTAGGCTCGCCTCGCAGGCGGGCCTTTTTTGTATTCGCTCGCCCTATATGGGCGTTTAACATGGAGGGATAACTAAAATACGCTCAAACTCTTTTACTTGATAAGTCAAAGAGCTAAGCAATCCAAACGTGAAATCATCTATCAAAAGAAGGTGAGCAATGAAAGTTCAGCTTTTACCATCGCTATGCGCCTTAAGTGGCTTACTGATCGCCACAACAGTCTCTGCTCAAGTCGCTTACACTTGGGTCGATAAAGACGGCGTTGTGCATTTTAGCGATACTCCAAACCAAGGCGCAAAAGCCATCTCGCTACCTAATCTAGAATCCAGTGCGCCAGCACCAAAAGTAGAAAGTACCGAGTCTCTGGCACCACAAGCAAAAACGACATCAGAGCCCACAACAGATGAGCAAACAAAGGCAGAAAAGCCACTGCCTCTTTCCCTTTCTATGCTCACGCCACAGCATGATGAAACCATTCGCAGCAACCCTGGCGCTATCAATATCCAACTCGAAGCCAACCGTAAATTGGGGATTGGCGAGCAGTTGCAACTCTTCCTTGATGGTAAGCCATATGGGGCGCCACAAAGCCGTTTAACTTGGCAATTGAAGAACATCGATCGTGGTACACACACCCTTGCGGTACAAGCCAAAAGAAGCGGCAAGCTTATTGCATCTACTAGCCCTATAACGGTGCATTTACATAGAGCGAGTATCAAGCCGACCATTAAAGGGGCAAAGTAGAATATTAAGTGAAAAAACCGCACTCTGATGGCGCTTTTCACTTTTTCTTCTTAGGTTTATTCGCCATACTTACGTTCTATTGCACCAATATAGTGCAGCGCACAAATACAACGCAAACAAGGACGTAATGTGGATACCAGTCTCTCCAGTGCCATTCTCAACAACATGGTGACAGCAACGCTGATTCTCGATGATGGATTAGCCGTTCGCTACGCCAACCCTGCAGCTGAGTTATTGTTCTCACAAAGCGCCAAGCGTATTGTCGAGCAGTCGTTGTCTCAGCTGATTCAGCATGCGTCATTGGATCTCGCGCTACTTACGCAACCTCTACAGAGCGGACAAAGCATCACGGACAGTGACGTGACCTTTGTGGTTGATGGCCGCCCTTTGATGCTGGAAGTGACTGTCAGCCCGATCACATGGCAGAAGCAGCTAATGCTGCTGGTTGAGATGCGTAAAATTGACCAACAACGCCGCCTCACTCAAGAGCTTAACCAACACGCCCAACAGCAGGCGGCGAAACTGTTGGTGCGTGGTTTGGCACATGAAATCAAAAATCCACTCGGCGGTTTACGCGGTGCAGCACAGCTGCTAGAGAAAATGCTGCCTGATCCTTCTTTGACGGAATACACCCACATCATTATTGAACAAGCCGACCGCTTGAGAGCATTAGTCGATCGCTTGCTAGGCCCTCAAAAACCGGGCAAAAAGACCCAAGAGAACCTACACCAAGTGCTTGAAAAGGTGCGTCAATTGGTTGAGTTAGAATCTCAGCATTCGGTTGTGATTGAGCGCGATTACGACCCTAGCTTGCCAGAGATTTTGATGGATGCTGACCAAATCGAACAGGCGATGCTCAACATTGTTAGCAATGCGGCGCAAATTCTCTCTCACCAAGAGCATGGCAAAATAACCATACGCACCAGAACGGTGCATCAAGCCAATATTCATGGTCAGCGTTGCAAACTCGCGGCGCGTGTCGAGATCACCGATAACGGTCCAGGTATCCCGCCAGAACTACAAGACACGCTCTTCTACCCGATGGTCAGTGGCCGCGAGGGCGGAACGGGACTTGGCTTGTCTATTTCACAAAATTTGATCGACCAGCACAACGGCAAGATTGATGTCGAGAGCTGGCCAGGTCACACCACTTTTACAATTTATTTGCCAATCTGACTTGATTAAATGGCTTTTCGATTCGTCAGTTTTTAGGCTTTTGCTGCAAGGATTTATTACATGAGTAAAGGATATGTTTGGGTCGTCGATGACGACAGTTCGATTCGCTGGGTAATGGAGAAAACCCTCTCCTCTGCCAACATAAAATGCGAAACCTATGCGGACGGAGAAAGCGTGTTAATGGCGCTAGAGCGTGAAGTACCAGACGTTTTAGTTTCTGACATTCGCATGCCGGGTATCGATGGCTTGGAGCTACTAAAGCAAGTTCAGCGCGATTACCCCGACCTTCCCGTGATCATAATGACGGCGCACTCCGATTTGGATGCGGCGGTGAACGCTTATCAAAAAGGCGCTTTCGAATACCTACCAAAGCCATTTGATATTGATGAAACTCTAACGCTAGTAGAACGTGCGATAGCCCATAGCCAAGAGAACAAACGCGAACAACTTCTACCTGATGATATCCCAACCGACACACCTGAAATTATTGGTGAAGCTCCTGCGATGCAGGAAGTGTTTCGCGCCATCGGTCGTTTATCGCGCTCTTCGATTTCTGTTCTGATCAACGGAGAGTCAGGTACCGGTAAAGAACTGGTTGCTCATGCCCTGCACCGCCACAGCCCGCGCGCCAATAAACCTTTTATTGCCCTCAATATGGCCGCGATCCCAAAAGACTTAATTGAATCGGAGTTGTTTGGTCACGAGAAAGGCGCGTTTACTGGTGCGAATAGTGTCCGTCAAGGTCGTTTTGAGCAAGCCAATGGCGGTACCCTGTTTTTGGATGAAATCGGCGACATGCCGCTGGATATCCAAACGCGTTTATTGCGTGTTTTGGCGGACGGTCAGTTCTACCGAGTCGGCGGCCACTCGCCAATTCGCGTGGATGTTCGCATCGTAGCGGCAACCCACCAAAACCTAGAAAAACTGGTTCACGAAGGCGATTTCCGCGAGGATTTATTCCACCGTTTGAACGTCATTCGTGTGCAGATCCCAGCGCTTAGAGAACGTAAACAAGACATCGAAAAACTGACGCAGCACTTCTTGGTTCGTGCGGCTGATGAGCTCGGTGTCGAAACCAAAACACTGCATCCTTCTTCGGTCGAAATTCTTAACCGTCTCGATTGGCCGGGTAACGTGCGTCAGTTAGAAAACATCTGTCGTTGGTTGACAGTGATGGCAAGCGGTAGCGAAGTCTTGCCAAGTGACTTGCCCGCTGAATTGCTAGAAGAGAAGAAAATCATCACCGAAGCCACCAGCGGCAGTTGGCAAGAACAATTAGCGGATTGGGCACGCCATGCGCTAGAAGCCGGGGATAAAGAACTGCTTTCCTACGCTTTACCAGAATTTGAACGCATTTTATTGGAAGCGGCGTTAGAACACACTAAAGGTCACAAGCAAGATGCCGCTAAAGTACTTGGATGGGGACGCAATACCCTAACCCGGAAATTAAAAGAATTGTACTGACCTCGAGCGGTTACGAGTTTGACAAATGGTTATCAAGCGCACACTTTTTCGCTCGCTTGATAACCTAAGTGTCAGTACAATTATGGTACGACACACCTTATGTGACTAGGCAATGTCAAACACAACGACTCAAATTACACTACGCACTGCTGTTCTCATCCCATTTGTGATGATTTTTTTGCTGGCTATCGGTGTGATTGTCTACGTCCAAAAACAGAGCTACGAAGAAGTCGTCACCGACATCAGTGACAAACAGCTTTCAGTATTGACTGAAAGTGTTCACGACCACCTCAATGACTACCTGCGTAAACCTTTCACCGCAGTCAATGCGCTGGGGCACAACGTTAGCTACCACAACTTATATCATCCTAACGACACCAAAGATATCCAAGCTTATTTGTTGAGTGCATTTAAAGATTTGTACCACTCAATACCGCAGCTGGATGTGATTGCGTTTGGATCTGAATCCGGTGACTTTACCGGCTTCCGACGCGAAGCGGGTGACAGCTACACGCTGATGGTTCAAGACCATCGTACTGATGGTAATTTGGTTATTTACGGCAGTGAAGACGTCAGTGATGATATTCGTACTGTGATTGCTCCTTACGACCCTCGTACCCGCCCGTGGTATCAGCCTGTCGCTCAAGAGCAAAGAGCTCGTTGGTCACCGATTTACGCCAATGCCGATGAGCGCCAAGACATCACCCTTTCGGCCATGACTCCCATTTACGAGCTAGGCGAGTTTGCAGGTGTTCTCGTTACCGACATTCGCATCAACACCTTTAACTTGTTCTTACAAGATCTCAAGCGAGATACCAGCGCATCCGTTTACATCATAGATCAAGAACACCGCTTAGTGGCGCACTCAGGGCAAGGCAGTGTGATTTCTTGGGGAACAAAGTTCTCAGAAAAGGGACAGCGTTTACTGGCTTCGGAAAGTGCAGATCCTATCATCCAAATGAGTGCGTCTCGCCTAATGGGCCAAGACCTCAGCCACAGCGACAAACCTTACACATTCGAGTTCGACTTCAACGGTCAACGTACCTTTAGCCGCATCACACCGTACTACGATGCCAATGGCTTAACTTGGTTTATTGGCACTTCAATCTCAGAAACAGAGTTACTCGGTACGCTACCGAAAAGCCAACAAAAGAGTTGGATAGTCGGCTTTTTAGTCAGTTTATTTGGCATCGTTATTAGCATGCTGATATTCAATCGGGTTACTCGTCCCATCAATGCTACCGCAACAGCCGCACAGCATTTAGCAAAAGGGGATTGGGATAGCACTATGCCTAAGCCGGGCTACGTGTACGAAACAACCGTTCTGGTGCAAGCCTTTAATGAAATGACAAGAAATCTAAAAGCGTCATTTAGAGCGCTGCGTGAACAGCTTGAATTTGACTCTCTTACCCGCTTATACAGCCGTCAAGGATTGATCGAAATAAGTGAAACACTGCCACATTCTAGCCAAGGTAGCTTGTATCTTATCGGGATCAACAAATTTAGGGATATCAACGACAGCATCGGCCATCACAATGGCGATCAGTTGCTGATTCATATTGCAGAGCGACTCAAACAGCAACTTCATGACGAAGCGACACTCGCTCGAATTGGTGGTGACGAATTTGCGGTATTCATGCCAACGACACACTCAGATGAAGACATCAGTTTGATGGAGCGACGCCTACAACAACTGCTGGCAGCCCCATTTATGCTTGATGGTGAAACCGTTGTCGTCAAGATTTCTGTTGGTGTCGTTCGCACACAACCAGAGCAAACCATGTCGCTATGGTTGCGTAACGCCAGTATTGCGCTCAGCTATGCCAAACAGGATTCCCGCACCAGCGTTTGCCATTACAGCCCAGAGATGGCAAGTGCTTCTAAGTTCAGAACTCAGATGCTAGCGAAGATCCAGACGGGTATTGATAACCGGGAGTTTGTGCCTTTCTATCAGCCGATTATTGACCTCGCGACGGGCAATATTTGCGGAGCAGAAGCTTTGGCACGCTGGCACAGTGAGTCTGGCATGATTTCACCACTCGACTTCATCCCTATCGCGGAAGAAAGCGGTATGATCAAAACCATTGGTCAGCAAATCCTTTTCCAAGCTTGTAGTGACACTCGTAAAGCCATCGACAATAAGCAATGGCCGCAAGACTTCCAACTGCACGTGAATGTGTCAGTTCATCAGTTGTCGAGCCCTAACTTCGTTGAGTCCGTTGCAAAAGTTCTGCACACAACTGGCCTTGCAGCAAACAACGTGACGTTAGAGATTACCGAGTCGCGCATCATCGACAGTGCACCAACAACGTTGGATAACCTTCTCAAACTAAGAGAGATGGGACTGGGTATTGCGATTGATGATTTCGGTACGGGATATTCGTCATTAGCTTACTTACATGCGTTGCCGTTTACCTGCTTGAAGATAGATCGCACCTTTATTAATCGCCTCACCAAAGAGAACCTCGACAGCTCTGTAGTTGCGGCGATCATCAACATCACCAAGGGCATGAAAACCAACGTTGTGGCAGAAGGGGTAGAAACCGCTGCGCAAGCACAATTGCTCAGCTCGCTTGGATGTAATCAAGTGCAAGGCTTCTATTATAGCCGTCCTATGCCGATGGAAGAATGGCCAACACATTTGGTTAACATGAAGTAGAAAACAACGGAAATCGTTGAATTCCTAGTCATCCTCTACTGACAATCTACCTAACTGTTATTTATACTTAACTGCAAATCTTCCCCATGTATTGTCATTGATAATGTTTGGGCTGAGTTCCTGTTCACAACAAACAACCCGGATCGACATAATGATAACTAAGAATCTTCCCCTAACTGATTTGCACCGTCACCTTGACGGTAACATTCGTACTAAGACTATTCTTGAGCTTGGTCAGCAATTTGGTATTGCTCTACCTGCTTACGATATCGAATCGCTAACACCACACGTTCAAATTGTTGAAGCTGAGCCATCTCTTGTAGCCTTCCTTTCTAAGCTTGATTGGGGTGTGGCGGTACTGGGCGATCTAGACGCATGTCGCCGTGTTGCTTACGAAAACGTAGAAGACGCACTGAACGCACAAATCGACTACGCCGAACTTCGCTTCTCACCTTACTACATGGCAATGAAACACAAGTTACCTGTAGCAGGCGTGGTAGAAGCCGTGGTTGATGGCGTACAAGCGGGTATGCGCGACTTCGGTATCAAAGCAAACCTAATCGGTATCATGAGCCGTACTTTCGGCACTGATGCTTGCCAACAAGAGCTGGATGCGATCCTAAGCCAAAAAGACCACATGGTTGCTGTTGACCTAGCTGGTGATGAGCTTGGTCAACCGGGTGATCGTTTTGTTTCTCACTTCAAACAAGTGCGTGACGCAGGCCTGAATGTGACGGTCCACGCTGGTGAAGCTGCGGGTGCAGAAAGCATGTGGCAAGCGATCCAAGAACTTGGTGCGACACGTATCGGTCACGGCGTGAAAGCAATTCACGACCCTAAGCTGATGGACTACCTTGCAGAAAACCGCATTGGTATTGAATCGTGCCTAACGTCTAACTTCCAAACAAGTACGGTTGAGTCATTGGCAAATCACCCACTGAAACAGTTCCTAGATCACGGCGTACTTGCGTGTCTAAACACGGACGATCCAGCAGTGGAAGGTATTGAACTGCCTTACGAATACGAAGTAGCGGCACCAGCAGCAGGCCTGACTCAAGAACAGATTCGCCAAGCGCAAATCAACGGCCTAGATATCGCTTACCTGTCAGACGCAGAGAAAACTGAGCTGAAAGAAAAAGTGAAAGATCGTATTTAATTGCCGCGAAAAAACATAAAAAAATGCCAGCATCTGCTGGCATTTTTTGTATTCGAAATCTGCTTAGAGGTTAGATAACGCGAGAAAACTGCTGCTGACGCGCTTTCGCACGCAGGTACTTATCGAAGCACATACAGATGTTGCGAATCAGAAGTCGGCCACGCAGTGTTACGCGAATTTCGCTGTCATCCACTTCCACCAACTGATCATTGATGAAGGTTTGCAGTAGACCTAAGTCTTCTTTGAAGTATTGATCGAACTTCACACCGAACTCAGACTCAATCGCTGTCTTATCCAGCTTGAAGTTACAGATAAGCTGTTTGATCACTTCGCGACGCAATAAGTCATCCGCATCCAGTGATACGCCTTTCCACAATGCATGGCGAGATTCATTCACTTGTGCATAGTATTTCTTCAACTCTTTTTGGTTTTGCGCGTACGCATCACCAATCATTGAAATCGCAGAAACACCAAAACCAACCAAGTCACACTCACCTTGCGTCGTGTAGCCTTGGAAGTTGCGGTGCAAGATGCCTTCGCGCTGAGCGACAGCAAGCTCATCATCTGGCATTGCAAAGTGGTCCATGCCGATGAACTGGTAACCAGCGCCTGTTAGCGTCGCGATGGTGTCTTGCAGAATCGCCATCTTCTCTTCTGCTTTTGGCAAATCGTCGTCTTTAATCTTACGCTGCGCAGCAAACAATTGCGGCATGTGTGCGTAGTTAAACACTGACAAACGACCCGGTTGCATTTCTAGCACTTGCTCTAATGTTTTCGCAAAAGACGCCTTAGTTTGCTTCGGTAAGCCGTAAATCAAATCAAGGTTAGTCGAGCGGAAGCCAAGCTCTTTCGCACGTGCGACCATAGCAAAAATAAATTCTTCATCTTGCTCACGGTTCACAAGCTGCTGAACTTCTTTGTTGAAGTCCTGCACACCAATGCTCAGACGGTTGAAGCCTTCACCACGAAGGTGATCCAGCATGGTTAGCTCAATTTCTCGAGGGTCAACTTCAATACTGATTTCCGCATCCGCACTAAAGGTGAACTCTTGGCGTAGCAAGTCCATCACACGTGTGATTTGTTTTTCAGATAGGAAAGTTGGTGTACCACCACCAAAATGCAATTGAGTCACAGTGCGCTCACCCAACAACGAAGCGCGTTGGCGAATCTCGTGCTCAAGCACATCTAGGTATTCGTCTGCTTTGTGCGAATGGCGAGTAATGACTTTATTACAGCCACAGTAGTAGCAAAGCTTATGACAGAACGGAATGTGAACGTACAGAGATAGCGGGCGTTCTGGGTAATGAGTGCATGCCATATCGTAGTCCGAGATGGTAAACGCTTCATGAAATTCCAGCGCAGTCGGGTACGACGTGTAGCGCGGACCAGAGTAGTTGTACTTATCCAACACCGCTTGATCCCAGACGATTTGCTGTTTCGATTCAGTATGTTGATTCGACATGGTGGTACTTTCCGTTAAATGCTAGGGAGACGTATATCGCCACCCGATATTCAGAAACCGCTATTTTGCCATACGACGATGGCAACTACGGTAGCCGTTGGTGGCTTTTTAAGTATAAAACCAAAGAAGTGCTAGCGTGATCACGATACCCCCAATGGTGATAAGGAAACCATCAGGGGTACGAATTAGATCATCTGAATATTGATTTGGTTATTCAGTGGCTGGACGTTTTTTTGCAACACTTTGAGTTCTTCTATGATCGCATCCGTTAAGCGCTGCTCCGCTTTATGGCGATCTAAGTTTTGTTGCATACGCTCTTTCTTAGCAAGGTTCTGACGGTCTTCACCGCGCGCCATATCTTTCACAACATGATACAGCTCAGAAATCGCAGGGTATGTTTTATCAAAATCAACACGGTCTTCACCCTGAACATAGTCCATGATGTTGTAAACACGGATGCTGATTTCAGACAAATCACACTGACCTTGGATGCCTGCCTGACATAAGGTATGCACGTTTTCAAAAATGTTGGCGTTACGTTTATCGATCGCCAATTTTTTGTGCTTCAGCTGCAATTCCTTTTGCTTTTTCAATTGAAGCAGAAGGTAACCTGCATAAGAAGCCAGCGCGATAATGATCACTGCACCTGCAATCGCTAATAAGGTTACGTTCATGAGTTATTTATCCTTTGTAATCGTCGAAGTTGATGTCATCGAAGTCTGCTAGCAGGTCATCGTCGTTACGAGTTCCTTTAGCAGCAGGAGCGGTAAAGTCTTCCTCTTCTTCCGGCTCAAGCAGACCCAGTTGGTCCATCAGTTTTTCGATACGATCTAGCTTCTCATCTACGTATTTCTGTAGACCTGTGCCTAGGTTCTCACCCGCTTCAATGCGATCCAACAACACGTTCAATTGCGCATCGTTTTCTAGCATCTCTAGCTCTTGTGCAGCCGATAGACGACGCTCTTGCTTCGTTTGCTTCTTCACAGGCTCAACGATCAGAGGAATCTTCTTCTTACTACCTAAACGCGGATCGCGATTTTGTGCAGCAGATTGCTTCTTCTGTTCGTTTACTTCTGAGTTACGGTTACCGGTCTTCAAGCCTTTACGCTTTTTAGCGCGCTTGCGCAGACGGCCTTGAACGTCAGATTCTGTACGGTTACGAGTTACAACAAACTCAGGTGCGCCAGCGGCACCTGGCTTTCTAGATTTTTTACTACGGCTCATTACTGGGCTTTCCTCAGTAAAATTACATCATTACCAATAAATTCGAGTTCGAGCTTATCCCGCTCAGCTAGGAACTGGAACGTTTCACGGCTAAAGAACACCACATGAGTTGGATCGTTCTTGTAGTGCCATGATTGAAAGGCTTCAACATCGATGACCATTTTCGTCATCAGGCCTATCCAGCCACCAGGCTTAACTAAATTCAACCATTGCTTCCACACCATATCAGGGTGGTAGAGGTGTTCGATCACCTCTGTTGCTGTCATGAAGTCATACTGCCTTTCTAGCACCGATGTATCAGGGTGATAGTAAAGATCATATAACGCCATGTTGTGCCCCGCCTCTTCTAACATTAATGAAAGCGTTGGGCCTGGACCACAACCAAAGTCGATTCCGTTCGATTGTGGTGAAATTCGCTCTGCGATTGGGTCAGCAATTCGCGACAAAAAATGTCGATATCCCACATCTTCGGGATTGTTCTCATGCAGATCATAGTGAGCTTTTTCAGTTTTCGCATCCAAACGTTGGTCTGGATTGACGAATACCAAACTGCACTGCTCACACTGAAGATACTCGCGTCGCTTGTCTTCAAAAAAGTGGTGAGTGCGCTGATTCTGGCATAAAGGACAGGTGTGCATGCTGACTTCCTCAAACAGGGATGCGAAACATACCAGAAAGTGGACACAGATTGGAGTGTTGTTGGATACTTTTTCAGCAGTTTTTGTTAAAAAACTTTGATTGGCAAAAATGAATATAAAAAAAGCGACAGTGAGACTGTCGCTTTCTGAATGCCACCAATAAGTGGCGAAACTGTGTTGCACACATCTGGTGCACCAAGAATCCTTTTGTTTTTCGAGCTTTCCCTGCCAAAAAGTGTTGTTCTTCATCGTCCTGATGAGTTTTGGCTATCCTTTCACTTCCTGTTTACAGAGCTACTTCCTGAAGCCTGATCCGTTTCGCTGTCTTAACCGTTAGACTAGATGACCATCCATATCTGATAGGCTCCTTGCCTATCTAAGTCCCTTTTCCGACTACCAAACGTCCTTCGTTTGCGTCCTTGGAGACCTTATATCCATGGTCTAAATTCCTTAGATTCACTCCTTGTGAACAGCTTCTACTTTACGGATTGGATAAAAACCAACAAGTCATTGAAAGAAATTATTGATAGGATTTTTTCGCCAAAAATAATTAACTATTTTTATCAATAACTTAAAAACAAAAGAGAGAAATAGTATCGACCAAGTATGGCAAATGTCTCACAAAGCACCGAGCTAACTATCTCTTCATACCCAAAAACCATGTGTGATTGATATCACTAATAAATAGGTATTAAAAAAATAAGACCGTGATTAAGTAAGGTCACTAACAAAAATGCCCCAGCGAAAACGCTAGGGCATTTTTGTGTAACTGTGCTCGAACTTTGTAGGGGTTTAGTGCAGACCGCCAACGTATTTCGACAGAACTTCGATGTCTTCGTCTGTCATTTTCTTCGCGATGTCACGCATCATGGCATTCATGTCGTTACCACGGTTACCATCACGGAACTTCTCTAGCTGAGCTTTGATGTAGTCAGAGTGCTGACCAGAAATTTTAGGGAAACCTGAAAGCTCAGTGCCGTTACCACGAGGGCCGTGACATGCGATACATGCGGTTAGACCGCGCTCTGCATCACCAGCGGTGTACAGTACTTTACCTTTCTCAACAACGTCTTCTGGTGTTGAGCTCTCTGAGATTGGTAGAGAGGCGTAGTATGCAGACAGATCAGCGATATCTTCATCGCTCAGTGGCATTGCCATACCACTCATTACAGGGTCGTAACGACCTTGTTTACCACCACTAGTCATACCTAGTTTTAGATCTTTTAACTGCTTCTCAAGATACTTAGCGTGTTGGCCTGCAAGTTTCGGGTACATTGCGATTGCACTGTTACCGTCCGCTCCGTGACAGGCGACACAAGTTTGTGATTTTGCTTTACCAGCTTCAATATTACCTTGGGCCCATACTGAGCAACTGGCTAAAAGACTCAAAATTAGCGCTAATTTCTTCATGACATTCCATTATAATTATCAAGCTTCCAGTACCACGGAATGTGAACATACCGCGTACACTCATGGTACAATAGGCGACCTTATGCCGAGCACGGTTATTTTACACAATTTCACAAAAAAGTAATCAATCGACTACACAAAGTCGAGATGGAGTTAACAGTGAGCGTAAAAATTCATTACCAAAACACGCATTTCATCACCAGCGCACCCGATATTCGTCACTTACCTGAGGACGAAGGTGTCGAAATTGCGTTTGCAGGACGCTCAAACGCTGGTAAATCGAGTGCACTTAACCGTCTTACTAACCAAAAAAGCTTAGCGAAGACATCAAAGACCCCAGGTCGCACTCAATTGATCAACCTTTTCAAAGTGGAAGAAGGTTGTCACATTGTCGATTTGCCAGGATATGGCTTCGCTCAAGTACCGATTGAGATGAAGAACAAATGGCAAAAATCATTAGGTGAATACCTACAGAAACGCGAGTGCCTAAAAGGCTTGGTGGTTCTGATGGATATCCGTCACCCAATGAAAGATCTCGACCAGCAAATGATTTTCTGGGCGATCGACAGCCGCATCCCTGTTCAAGTTCTTCTGACTAAAGCAGACAAACTGAAAAGCGGTGCTCGCAAACAAACGCTACTGAAAATCCGCAAGCAAGTAGAAACTTTTGGTGGTGACGTATCGGTTGATGTGTTCTCTTCACTAAAAGGCCTAGGCGTAGATCAGCTACGTGCCAAACTCGACACGTGGTTTGCACCAGCATTTGCACACTTGCTTGAAGAAGACGAGCAAGACGCTCACGAGAGCGGCGAAGAATAATTAACAAAATTTGTTAAATTTTTTCGACACAGCCCTGCCTTTTGGTGGGGCTTTTGTTTATCCGTAATCCAAAACCGTGAATTTCAGGCAATAAAAATCCCCACCTTCCTGGCAGGGATAACGGGAGAGAAAAATTGGTAATTATTGTTATGTGGCGAAGCATTACTGAACTGAGATTCGATTTCAATAGGTTAAAAAGCAATCTTATTTCCTGCCCACCGACAAATAGTTCCTCCCACACCCCTCAATAGCTTTAATATTCAGATAGTTAAGTTAAACAAATCATCAAAAAGACGTAACTTAGTTTCTTTCAAGAAAAAATAATAATGTGACTGGCGTAAATTTACAGGATGAATAACGCAATAAATTTGAAGGAAAAATCGAGATTTTGCAGTGACTTAGAGAGGTCAAAAAAGAAGGTTTTTGAGGGTTTAGCTTAACTTGCTGATCAAAAAGAAAATTTTTCTTTCGCCCAATAAAAAACGCCCCAGTCAAAAACTGACTGGGGCGGCTGAATCAGCCTAATCCAATAACGTGAAACAAAAGGTCTGAAAGATAGAACATCTTACCTCTGTACCCTACGAGAGATAATGTACAACAATTGGTCAGATTTGCAAAGAACTTTTGTAGTTTTTTTTCATTAAAGTTTTATTAAGCAACATTAAATCTCAGATCTGATTTGCTTTTTTAATGACACAAAAAAGCCAGCGTTTGTGCGCTGGCTCATACTAAATGAGCTAAATTGGCTTAAAAATGACTAGTGCGCTTGATCCCAGTTGTCACCGTGACCTGCTTCTGCCACTAGAGGCACTTTCAGCTCTGCTGCAGATTCCATCAAATTCTGTACTTTACTTTCAATTTCGGACAAAGACGACTCTTCAACTTCAAATACCAGTTCATCGTGTACTTGCATCAGAAGTTTCACTCGACCGTTGCCTTCTTCTTGAATCCACTGATCAACTAACAACATCGCTTTCTTGATGATGTCCGCAGCGGTACCTTGCATCGGTGCATTGATCGCTGCACGTTCTGCCGCCTTACGACGCATGCCGTTACGAGATTGAATTTCAGGAAGGTGTAGACGGCGACCAAAGATGGTCTCGACGAAGCCTTGCTCTGAAGCTGCACTGCGCGTGTCTTCCATGTACTGCATCACGCCTGGATAGCGCTCGAAGTACTTGTCCATGTACGCTTGTGCTTCACCACGAGGAATACCCAGTTGCTTCGCCAAACCAAATGCACTCATGCCGTAGATTAGACCGAAGTTAACCGCTTTCGCACGGCGACGTTGCTCACTTGAAACGTCTTCAATAGAAACGCCCATGATTTCTGCTGCGGTTGCTGCGTGGATATCTTTGCCGTCACGGAACGCATCAAGCAGCGCTTGGTCACCAGATAGGTGCGCCATAATACGCAATTCAATCTGAGAGTAGTCGACTGCCAGAATCTTATAACCCGTAGGTGCAACGAATGCCTGACGAATACGACGACCTTCTTCATTACGAATTGGGATGTTCTGCAAGTTAGGATCGGTTGAAGATAGACGACCCGTTGCTGTCACCGCTTGGTGGTAAGAAGTATGCACACGACCCGTTGATGGGTTGATCATCTTCGGTAGTTTGTCGGTGTACGTTGATTTTAGCTTCGCCAGACCACGGTATTCCAAAATCAGTTTTGGTAGTGGGTAATCCAAAGCCAGTTCTTGCAGCACTTCTTCATTTGTAGAAGGTGTGCCTGATGGCGTCTTCTTGATAACTGGTAGACCCATTTTTTCAAACAGAAGCGCTTGCAGTTGCTTCGGTGAGTTCATATTGAACTCTTGTTCTGCAATCTCGTACGCCTTTTGCTCAAGCTCGTCCAGACGTGCAGCAATTTCTACAGACTGTGCGCTAAGCTTCATGTCATCAATCAATACACCAGTACGTTCAATGCGAGACAGTACTGGCACGAGTGGCATTTCGATTTCTTCGTATACGGTTTTTAGCTTTTCATCTTGTTCGATGTTAGCAAACAAACGGTTATGTAGACGAAGTGTCACATCTGCATCTTCTGCAGCATATGGTGAAGCTTCATCCAGATCGATTTGGTTGAAGGTCAGTTGGTTTTTACCTTTACCTGCGATTTGCTCGAATGAAATGCAGCTGTGCTGTAGGAAGCGCAGTGCCAAGCTGTCCATATCGTGCTTGCCGCCTACACTGTTGTAGACGTAAGACGCCAACATGGTGTCGTGCTTGATGCCCTTCATCTCAATGCCGTAGCGAGCCAGCACAGACGCATCGTATTTTAGGTTTTGACCGACTTTCGCCTGAGCCTCATCTTCAAGAATCGGCTTTAGCTGTGCCAGTACCCAATCACGATCCAGCTGCTGAGGCGCATCTAGGTAGTCATGAGCCACTGGTACATAAGCAGCAATGCCTTCGTCAGTTGCAAATGACAAACCAACCAAGTTTGCCACCATGTAATCTAGGCTGTCAGTTTCGGTATCAAACGCAAATAATTCAGACGCTTTTAGCTTGTCTAACCAAGCATTAAATGAAGCTTCATCTAGGATGGTTTCGTACTGGCGACGGTCGATTTTTACTGCTGAAGTGTCCATATCTGCTTTAGATGAAGCAGAACCACCACGCGCAGCGCCGGTTGATTCATCCGCTTCTACTACACCTGTGCCGCCTTCTAATAGCTCATTCAACCAAGACTTAAACGTCAACTGACCGTACAGTTTGATCAGTTCATCTGTGTTTGGTTCTGCTTTTAGCAATGATTCTGGCGTCTCCTCCAGCTCCACATCCAACTTGATGGTCGCTAGCTCGTAAGACAGCATTGCGTTGTCTTTGTTGTCGACTAGCTTCTTAGCCATGGTTTTTGAACCACGGAAGCCAAGCGCAGCGATATCGTCGAGGTTTTCATACAGCTTAGTCAGACCGCCAATGCCTTGTAGCAAAGCAGTAGCGGTTTTATCACCCACACCCGGGACGCCAGGAATGTTATCAACTTTATCGCCCATCAACGCTAGGTAGTCGATGATCAATTCTGGTGGGATACCAAACTTCTCAACCACACCTTCACGATCCATCACAACGTTGGTCATGGTGTTGATCAAGGTAACGTTGTCATCCACCAACTGCGCCATATCTTTATCGCCAGTACTGATCAAAACAGGCATGCCTTGCTGCGATGCTTGATAAGCCAGAGTACCAATCACATCATCGGCTTCTACGCCAGGAATACAGATCAATGGCAGACCCATAGCGCGAATAACGTTGTGCAGAGGTTCAATCTGGCAACGAAGATCGTCCGGCATTGGTGGACGATTCGCTTTGTATTCCGGGTACATATCGTCACGGAAGGTTTTACCCTTCGCATCGAAAACCACTGCGATACGATCAGAAGCAAACTGACGCATCATGCTGCGTAACATGTTGACTACACCGTAAACTGCGTTAGTTGGAATTTCACCGTTACTCATCGTGCCTGGGTAAGCGTGAAAAGCGCGATATAGGTAAGAAGAGCCGTCGATCAGAATCAACGGATTTTCAGGAATACTTGCCATAATTGTCTGTATCCAAATCAGTACTTAATAGATCTGCTTAGAATGCCATGACTGCTGATCTGAATCTATCTTGTTCGCTCGATCGAGGTCGCGGAAATTTTCCGATGTTATTCACGAAATTTGTACCTTCTTGTGGATAACTCTGTTTATAGAAATTATCCACTGGTTATCCAACGGAAATAAAACCTTCAAACAACGACAGTAAGACACTGTTATTAAAGAAAATAAATACCAACAGGTGAGAAGATCAACGATCATAAAATGATCATGACATGTGGAAAAGTTGCCAAGAGAGGCGTCAATTAGAAATCTCTGAAAAGAAAAAAGCGACCCAATTGGGTCGCCTAGCAGAAGTGGTGAAGCTATTTCCATTTGTATGGCAGCTTAACCAAGAAGCTATAAATTACACTGGAAGCAATGTGAGCAATGTCGTGTCAAAAAGAATTCGTGCAAGTTCTGGGAAAATGTTTCATTACCTTCTCAACACTCAGTTAATTAGCAATTCAACGTCCTTGTGAACTTTCCTCATTCCCTAAGACAGGTTTGATAATAATGATTCTCATTTAACAGTCAACACCTAAATGAGAAAAAATCTCATTTATTTTTTATAGTGCCTTAATAAAGTGGACTCGAGACTCACGTAGGTTCGGTTTTTCTTCAAACTTTTCAATGATATAGTCGTTTCTTAGCAACAAACGAAGCATGGCAGGAAATTGATTGCGTGATTTCACTTTTAACGTTTTGTAGCCCTGCTCTGCGACCCATTCTTCTTGCGCTTCCAATAACATCTGAGCCACACCCTCATTGCGCGCTTCTGGCGCAACGCCACCAAACCAGCTGTAAAAGGTGTAATCATCTAACTCATAGCCAATTTTAAAACCAAGGATCGCCCCAGCTTTCTCAGCCACTAAGATTAGGTTCTTTTTCTCTCCAAGGCGCTCCGCCATGGATTCAACCGTCTCACCACGTGCAAACTCAGTAACACGAGCCACCACTTGGATCGCTTCTTCCAGCGTGCCTTCACGAATCAGCATTGTCATTGTCTTACTCTCCAGAAATAAATATACCCAAGTAACTTCAAGCCGTGTGTATTCGGTCTTGAGGTTACTTGGGTATATTCAGACCGACAACAATTGTCGGTCTGGTTTTTCTCATTGAGCGATAATTACTCGTCTGTCGCTTCTTGAGTCTTTACTAGGTGCTCTGCAGTTTGCGCGTTTTCTTCCGCTAGCCACTCTGCTACATCTTTCGCGAAGTAAGTCAGGATGCCATCCGCACCTGCGCGTTTGAAACAAAGCAGAGATTCCATCACGGTCTCGCGCTCTTTCAGCCAACCATTCATGATGGCAGCTTTGTGCATCGCATACTCACCAGAAACTTGGTAAGCGAACGTTGGAACTTGAAGCTCAGTCTTAACACGACGAACCACATCAAGGTAAGGCATGCCTGGTTTAACCATCACCATGTCTGCGCCTTCATTGATATCAAGAGCCACTTCGTGTAGCGCTTCATCTGTGTTCGCAGGGTCCATTTGGTAGTTTTTCTTATTGCCGCCTTTTAGGTTCGCTGATGAACCAACTGCATCACGGAATGGGCCGTAGTAGTTTGATGCGTATTTAGCAGAATAAGCCATGATTTGAGTATGGATGTGACCCGCTTCTTCTAGTGCTTCACGGATTTTGCCGATACGACCATCCATCATGTCTGATGGTGCAACCACGTCTGCGCCCGCTTCTGCGTGAGACAGCGCTTGTTTTACAAGTACTTCTGTTGTCTCATCATTCATCACGTAGCCATCTTCATCGATGATGCCGTCTTGGCCGTGAGTAGTGAACGGGTCGAGAGCCACATCTGTGATCACACCGATTTGAGGTACATGCTCTTTTAATGCACGCACTGCGCGCTGAACCAAACCTTCAGGGTTGTAAGCTTCAGCAGCACATAAGCTTTTAGCGTCTTGGTTTACGACAGGGAAAAGCGCGATTGCTGGTACGCCTAGGTTTGCTAGGTATTGTGCTTCTTCTAGCATTAAATCAATCGACAAACGTTCTACACCCGGCATCGATTCAACACTTTCACGACGATCTTTACCCATCAGAATGAACATTGGGTAAATTAAATCGTTTACTGAAACTTGGTTTTCAGCCATCAGACGACGACTAAAATCGTGCTTACGCATACGACGCATACGGCGTGCAGGGAATGGACCTTGAATTGATACAGACACCACTTTCTCCTTGTCTGGAAGGTTACGATGATCAAATCATCTGGTGGCAAAATCATATCACTCTTGATGCACCTTGCGAGCAGCAATATGGAAAAACGGCATGAAAAAAACCGAAAATGACCCCGCACTCACACTCAAGTATACTTCTCACTAATTCCATACACCGATGAACCATAGAGACCAACCATGATCGATACTCACGCTCATATTTACGCTAGCGAATTTGATAACGACCGCAACGAGGTAGTGAAGCGCGCTTTAGAACAAGGCATTGATAAAATTCTGCTGCCGAACATCGATCTTGAGTCTATTGAGCCGATGCTAAAAACCGAAGCGGCTTATCCTGAGATTTGTCGTTCAATGATGGGGCTGCATCCATGTTACGTCGATGGCAATGTTGAGCAAACACTGGCAATCATTCGTGACTGGTTTGAAAAGCATAACTTTATTGCAGTGGGTGAAATCGGTATCGATCTGTACTGGGATAAAACCTTCCGAGCAGAACAAGAGATGGCGTTTGTGACTCAGTTAACCTGGGCTAAAGAGATGGATTTGCCTGTCGTTATCCACACTCGTGATTCAATTGAAGAAACACTGACCTTACTTCGTCAAGAACAAGATGGTCGCTTGCGTGGTGTATTCCATTGTTTTGGTGGCAGTTTAGAAGAAGCACAGGCGATCAACGAGCTTGGGTTCCACTTAGGTCTGGGCGGAGTATCAACCTTCAAAAACGGCGGTATGGATAAGGTTATCCCACATCTGGACATGAATTGGGTGATCCTAGAAACAGACTGTCCTTACCTTGCACCGGTACCGCATCGTGGTAAACGCAACGAGCCGGCTTACACTTCTTTGGTGGCAGCACGAGTAGCGGAATTACGCGAAGAGAGCGTTGAAGTAATTGATGCTCTGACAACCAAAAACGCAGAGGTGCTGTTTAACCTAAGCTAATACCCACACTTATATAAGTTACAATCAAACAACTTCTTATATTTCATGGCATTATATTTGAAAGTATAAATGACATGCTATTGAGATGTAACTCCTGCCCTTCTTAAAATATTGCCCACACATTCAACAAGGTGGGCAATTTATGGAACAGTGCAAACACAATATTTATCTACAGCGCCACAGACGAACTTTTTGGCAAAAACTGTTCGGAATTAAAGAACTTTATGTCTGCTCTAAATGTGGGCATGTCCTTAAGCTGAGATAATTGGCTCAGTCCAATCCAACCGCAATAAGGCTACTCTTTATGGGTCGCCTTTCCCGCGCCCTCACACCTTCAACAATTACAAGTCGTTACACAGTCAAACTCACTCCAACTAATAACCCTTAAACTCGTTTCAAACGTGCACCATACTTCCACCCCAGCTATTTAGAACTTTATTCCGTTAAATATGACCGTATTGATTAGATAGGTAACCTACTGAATCGCATATAGAAGCTCCATTTAACATTGGAACTAACATCACATAAAGCCCCCCCCCCAAATAAGCAACAATAAAAATAGGGATATGTATGTGCGAACATGGGGGTTACCTACAACGTCGTCAGCGCAGGCTTTGGGAGAAATTAGTGGGGATTAAAGAGGTGTATGTTTGCTCACGATGTGGATACATCAAGCGCGTGAAATAATTTGGCTAGGTTTTAAAAACACAAAAAAAGCGGCTAACAAAGCCGCTTTTCTATAGTACGAAGCAAAGGTTATTCTTCAGCTTCCGTCTCTTCTGCTTCATCTTTACGTGTGTAGAAACGAGCGAAGAACAAGCCTACCTCAAACAGCAAACACATCGGGATTGCCAGTAGGGTTTGCGAGATCATATCCGGCGGCGTCAATAGCATGCCGACAATAAACGCACACACGATGATGTATGGACGCTTCTCTTTCAGATCTTGTGGTGTGGTTGCGCCAGTCCAACATAGCAAGATAATTGCTACAGGCACTTCAAACGCAATACCAAACGCCATAAACAGCGCCAGAACAAAATCAAGGTAACTCGAGATGTCGGTTGCGAATTCTACCCCACCAAGAGAGATAGCAGTAAAGAAGCCAAACACCAGCGGGAATACCACGAAGTAGGCAAACGCCACGCCGCAATAGAACAACAGTGAGCTCGAGAACAGCAGTGGCATGATCAATCGACGTTCATGCTTGTACAAGCCCGGAGCAACAAATGCCCACACTTGGTACAAGATAAACGGCACCGCAATAAACACCGAAGCAATCAAGGTTAGCTTCAAAGGCGTGAAAAACGGTGAAGCCACATCGGTTGCAATCATCGTGGCACCTTCAGGTAGACGCTCTACCAAAGGGGCTGAGACAAACTCATAGATGTGGTTAGAGAAGTAAATTAGTCCAACAAACACCACCAATACTGCAGCAATGGCTTTAAGCAGTCGGTTGCGAAGTTCTAATAAATGACTAATTAAAGGTTGTGTCTGCTCGACGGTAGACATGGCAAACCTCTTTTTTAAAACCTGATCAAAAAGGAGCTACCAATCACTAGTAGCTCCTCCTAATGAGACTATTCGGCTTTCTTATCTGCCGCTGTAACCTTAATCTCTTCCGCTTTCTCAACGGTTTCAGTCGCAGGTGCCTCTTGTTTAGGCTCTGCGTCTGATTTGGTTGGTTCCGCGTAAGGGCGGTTTACAGATTGCGCGGCTTTCTTCAGTTCTTCAACAGAAGACTTTAGCTCAGGAGACAGATCATCCATCCCCATTTGCTCAGCTTTACGCAAGTTTTCTTGCAGTTCTTGGACTTTTAGCTCGTGTGACAATTCGTCTTTGACGCTATTTGCCATACTCTTCGCTGCTCCGACAAAACGAGAGACACTGCGGATGGCATGTGGCAAACGCTCGGGACCAAGAACGACCAGACCAACAACAGATATTAATACCAGTTCCCAAAAACCGATATCAAACACGTTTTACGCCTGCTCTTTGTCTTTTTTCGTTTCAGGAGCAGCTTCTTTCTTTTGCTGCTCTTCTAAACTTTTTGGCTCGAAGTCTGCGTCTTTGTCTTCTTTCTTCGCAGAATCATCTTCGCTCATCGCTTTCTTGAAGCCCTTAACGGCACCACCCAGATCGCCACCGATACCGCGCAGTTTCTTAGTTCCGAATAGCAATACAACAATTACAGCAATGATTAAAAGTTGCCAAACACTGATACCACCCATTCTTTTTACCTCGGGTCTTTAAACAAAATTATTTCAAGAGTTTAACGTCTATCGACGATAAGCTCGCCAACTAAGCAGCCAAAATGTGACACCTGCGATACCGCTGGCCATCGATAGCTGCTCATAAGCGTTATCCACCAATATTGCCGAGCATACGACTAAAGTGGCTCCAACACCAAATAAAAACTTTCCTGTCGCCTGCTGACGCTTGCTGTGACGGTAACCTTGATAAAGCTGATCCATACGTTGGTTCATAACTTTACCTTGTTTAAGGCTATCGTAAAGCAGCTCCGGCAGTTCCGGTAGCTTCTCTGCCCAAAACGGCGCACGGTCTTTAATGGCATTCACTAAAGCTTGCGGACCGACTTGGTTCATCATCCATTCTTCAAGGAAAGGTTTCGCGGTCTCCCACAAATCTAGTTGCGGGTACAACTGGCGACCCAGTCCTTCGACGTACAACAGCGTTTTTTGTAGCAATACAAGCTGCGGCTGCACTTCCATATTGAATCGACGCGCAGTGTTGAACAGATTCAACAATACGTGACCGAAAGAGATTTCACACAGTGGTTTAGCAAAGATTGGTTCACACACGATGCGAATCGCAAATTCAAACTCATCGACATTGGTATCGGCAGGTACCCACCCCGAATCAACGTGCAATTCCGCTACGCGGCGGTAATCACGATTGAAGAAAGCGAGGAAGTTTTCCGCCAGATAGCGTTTGTCTCCAGTGTTAAGTGTACCAACGATCCCGCAATCCAGCCCAATCCACATAGGATTATCTGGATGCTCCGGTTTAACGAACACGTTGCCCGGGTGCATGTCGGCATGGAAAAAGCTGTCTCGGAACACCTGAGTGAAGAACACACTCACACCGCGTTCCGCGAGCAATTTCATATTGGTGCCATTCGCTTCCAAGCCTTCAATATCAGAGACTTGGATGCCATATATTCGCTCAGAAACCATGACAGTTTCATTACTAAAGTCAGGAAAAACTTCTGGTACGTAAAGCTCTTCACTGCCTTCGAAGTTGCGACGCAGTTGAATCGCATTCGCCGCTTCACGACGCAAGTCGAGTTCATCAAGTAAGGTTTTCTCGTACTCACGAACCACTTCAACTGGTTTCAAACGACGTGCTTCAGGCATCGCTCCAGCGACTATACGCGCCATTCGGTGCATCAGTTTTAGATCTGAATCAATGACCGGACGAATATCTGGACGGATGACCTTTAATACCACTTCTTGGTTAGTGTCTTTTAATCGAGCCGTATGCACCTGAGCAATCGACGCAGACGCTAACGGTTTGATATCAAATTCAGTAAACCAGTTTTCTAATGGACCGCCCAGAGCGAGTTCCATTTGTTCTTTCGCTAACTGCCCATCAAATGGCGCAACTTGGTCTTGCAAAAGCGCAAGAGGATCAGCGATATGCGGAGGGAAAAGGTCACGGCGAGTCGACATCATCTGACCGAACTTAATCCAAACAGGACCAAGTTCTTGCAGAGCGAGACGAAGGCGTTCACCCAGTGGTTTTTCTGGGTGCTTGTTCTTCATCCAGAATAGGCTTTTGCGCATCAAAAGCGGCGCTTTGGTCAGTTGATGATCGGGCAACAACTCATCCAAGCCGTATTCCAGCTGAACTTTAATGATGTGGTATAAGCGCTTTATTTCTGCTGGAGTCATGAGTTCTCCAGCGCAGGCTTATCCGAATCGAATTTGTTTAGTAATGCGTTTAGACGCGCTTCAACGCGAGAAGCTTGGCTACGAACGTCATCCACTTGGTCACAGAAGTGGGCAATTTCTAGCGGTGCTGGCGCCAGTTTCCACTCTTCTGTTACTACTTGAGCAAGATGACGCTGGTGTTTTTCTGCTTGAGAAGCAAAGAAACCGCCGACGTTTTTGGTGCCTTGCACAAAAGTATGTGCCACGACATCACCCGTCACGCGAGACAACCATTCTTCGATATCGGGTTTGCAATCCACCATCAATTGAGAGAATTTCTGCGCCAATTGAATGTCACCTTCAAGCTCAAGTTTGTCTTGCTTGATGAGGCGAGTGATGTTGGCTTGATCGCGCAACTCAGGCAGTACGCTTAGATTCAGCGACAGATAACAATCTGGCTGACCTTCGTAATTGCCCAAAACATCTATTTGCTGGCTGAAGATAAACGTCAGCGTCTTATTGATTTCTTTCAGATGAATTTGAATCACCTGACCTTTAAGACGTGACAAACGACGACCCAATTCAGGATCGTCTTTAATCAGCGTATTTAGTGTCGTTTCAATAACGGCAGTGATAAGAGGTTCAAATGGCATACCGCTTATCCTTAGAATTTGTAGCCGCGGTGCAGCGCCACAATACCACCCGTTAGGTTGTAGTATTTGGTGTTTTCGAAGCCCGCTTCTTTCATCATGCCTTCCAGCGTGTCTTGATCTGGGTGCATGCGAATAGATTCAGCTAGGTAACGGTAGCTGTCTGCG
Organism: Vibrio sp. M260121; assembly: GCF_036533715.1. Classification (NCBI taxonomy): domain Bacteria; kingdom Pseudomonadati; phylum Pseudomonadota; class Gammaproteobacteria; order Vibrionales; family Vibrionaceae; genus Vibrio; species Vibrio sp. M260121. The sequence continues at coordinate 110,479 of NZ_JATABF010000005.1, forward strand.
TCGTTCGCTACTAGTTCACCCATTTTTGGCAATAGGTGGAATGAGTATGCGTCGTACACTTTTGATAGCGGGTCTAGGATTGGTTTTGAGAACTCAAGCACCAACAGACGACCACCTGGCTTCAATACGCGGAACATAGAGCGCAGCGCTTTGTCTTTATCAGTTACATTACGTAGACAGAAGCTGATAGTAATTACGTCAAAGTAATCATCTGGGAACGGCAGTTCTTCTGCGTTCGCTTGAACGTAATGCACGTTACCCACAATACCGTTGTCGCGCAGTTTGTCACGACCCACATTCAGCATTGAGTTGTTGATGTCCGCTAGGATCACGTGGCCTTGATCGCCAACAATGCGCGAGAATTTCGCCGTTAGGTCGCCAGTACCACCACCTAGGTCAAGAACACGTTGACCTGGACGAGCGCCACTGCAATCAATAGTAAAACGCTTCCAAAGGCGATGAACGCCACCTGACATCAAGTCATTCATGATGTCGTATTTTGCTGCCACTGAGTGGAAAACTTCGGCAACTTTGGTCACTTTTTCGTCTTTTGCCACTGTGGTAAAACCAAAGTGGGTAGTGTCGTTATCTAACGCTGTATTTGATTGCACACTTGTGTCCGTCATTCTGATTCCTCTTGGGCAGCACTTTCTCACTTCGGGGCGGTTGATAACAAATAGGGTCGCCCACTGTACTGCGGGCGATTAGTTTACTTTATCCTCAGCCGGATGTCTTTCTACTAAAGAAGCATTTTCCGAAAATGACTCACTCTGCGCTAACTGGGCAAGATCTGGCGAGATTGGACGTTTTACCTCCACTCCTAATTGCTTGAAGCTTTCCGCCTGACGAATCACGTTGCCACGCCCTGTCGCCAGTTTATTCATTGCCCCTTGGTACGTTTGGTTGGCTTTGTCTAATGCGCCACCCAGCCCTTCCATGTCGTCAATGAACAAGCGTAGTTTGTCGTACAGCTTCGCCGCTCGTTCCGCGATCAATTGGGCGTTTTCGTTTTGACGCTCGTTACGCCACAAATTATCTATCGTACGTAGCGCCACCAGCAAAGTGGTAGGACTGACCAAAATAATGTTTTGTTCCATCGCATCTTTAACCAAGCTTGGGTCAGCTTGAATCGCAACTTGGAATGCAGGCTCCACCGGAATAAACATCAACACGTAGTCTAAGCTCTGGATACCTTTTAACTGATGGTAATCCTTAAGGCTCAAGCCTTTGATGTGCGCGCGCAGCGCGGCTAGGTGATCGCTCAGCGCCTGTTCACGTTGAATGTCGTTCTCTGCGTTGAAGTAGCGCTCGTACGCCACCAGCGCCATTTTCGAATCGACCACCACTTGTTTGTTTTGCGGTAAGTGAACAATCACATCCGGCTGATAGCGCTTGCCTGCTTCATTTTGCAAGCTCACCTGAGTTTGGTACTCGTGCCCTTCACGTAAGCCAGATTCTGCCAATACACGAGCCAGAACCACTTCCCCCCAGTTGCCCTGCTGCTTGTTGTCACCTTTCAGAGCTTGAGTCAGATTGACCGCTTCTCGGGTCATGTGCTCGTTCAAGCGTTGCAGGTTCTTCAACTCATGCACCAAGGTGTGACGCTCTTTGGCTTCTTGGCTAAAGCTGTCGTTGACTTGCTTTTTGAACCCTTCTAACTGCTCTTTTAGTGGAGACAGCAAACCTTCCAAACTCTGACGATTTTGCATATCGACTTTGGCAGTTTTCTCTTCGAACAACTGATTCGCTAAGTGCTCAAATTGCTGCTTCAAACGCACTTCTGCTTGCTCAAGAATTTGCAGCTTTTCTGCATTAGCTTGGTTAATTTGCTCGTGGCGTGCTTGCTGCTCACCAAGTTGGGTTTCAAGACGCGATTTATGCTCTCGCATCTGCCCTAGCTCATCAAAATACTGCTGACGTTCTTGCTTCACTGCTTCGAAATAGCGTAGCTTTTCCATCGCCGCCATCAATTTACCGTGAGTTTGGCGCACCTCGAATGCCGCTTTATCGCGCTCGTCATCAAGCTCATCCAATTCTTGCTGCGCTTCGGCGAGACTTTGCTTCAACTGTTCAAGTTGTTGTTGATGAAGCTGTTTTTCAGAGAAGAGCTGTTGTTCGAGCAATTGAGTTTGTGTGGCAAAGCGTTGTTTAACCCACCAACCCACTGCAACACCGCTGATGGTCGCGGTAAAAAGAGAAGACAGAATGAGAGATTGATGCTCAAGAATCCATTGCATAATAGCGAGTTAGCCTGTGTTTTTTATCTTTAATAATGGTATTTACATACTGGATAAATGTCCAGTTTGTTGGATGAAAAATCCTCGCATACACTAGGCGCTCCGTACAACATACTCACACCTGCTCAAACCAACAGCGATGAGCGGTACATCATCACACAGAGGCATCATGAACGAGCGTCGCGCCCTAGGATTTGGGCTATCAGCGGTATTACTTTGGTCAACAGTAGCGACCGCATTTAAATTGACTTTGGCGGAATTCTCACCGATTCAGATGCTGACCATGGCGAGTATTGTCTCAGCCATCGCGCTCATCGTGGTATGTGGCGTGCAGGGCAAGTTGAATCAACTCAGTTCAACGTTTCTTGCCAATCCTTGGTACTACTTACTGCTCGGATTGATTAACCCACTGGCGTACTACCTTATCTTGTTTAAAGCATACGACTTATTGCCAGCCTCCCAAGCGCAGGCGATCAACTACAGTTGGGCGATCACGCTAACCTTGATGGCGGCAGTTTTCTTGGGTCAAAAGATCCGCAATAAAGACTGGATTGCTTGTGGCTTTAGTTACTTGGGTGTCATCGTAATTGCCACCAAAGGCAATGTGCTCGGACTGGAATTCGAAAGTCCGCTTGGTGTGGGATTAGCACTGCTTTCAACACTACTTTGGGCAAGTTACTGGATTCTCAACACCAAAAACAAAGCCGACCCTGTAATGGGCGTACTATTGGGCTTTCTGGTCGCAATTCCGTTTGCAATTGGCTTAAGCATTTATGAAGGCGCAGACTGGAGCCAAATCACCGCGAAAGGTTGGGCGGCAGTGACTTATGTTGGTCTGTTTGAGATGGGCGTAACCTTCGTGTTGTGGCTAACGGCACTCAAGCTCACCGAGAACACCGCACGCATCAGCAACCTGATTTTTGCTTCACCATTCATCTCGCTCATGCTGCTTGCGACCATCATTGGTGAAGAGATTCACCCATCCACTTTGATTGGCTTAGTGCTGATCATCAGCGGCTTGGTGATTCAACAAGTGAAGTTCGGCAAAAAGCAAAAACAGGCGAACACCGTTCAATGATGACGTCCGAAACCATTGCAAAAATGAGACGCGATTTATAAAAAAGAGAGCTAGCTAACAGTTTACTCGATTAATGAAGTGTTCCTTGCTTGGATTTGTTCGGGCTTTGGATACGATATAGCCAAAGCCCGATATGAACGTCTAATTAGATGTTAACAACACAAACCCAAGGGCGCTCAGGATGCTTTATTAACTATGTTTCGCTTCGCTATCTCCCCTGCATTGATGACAGACTGGAAACAGGCTCTGCAACAATGCTGTGATGCCACACAGGCGCACGGTCAGCTTTATACTTTCAGCTACACTCGCCAATGGCACTTGAGTGAGGTGGCGACGTCACCGCAACATCATCGTGAAGTCGTCGCAATTCTCGAACCCGCCACTGAGCACTTTATCTATCCTCAGCTTGTTGTTGAACAAACACCCTTTCAAAACCAAACCTTGAGTTACTGCCCGGTATGGCTGCCGAGCGGTGAGCTGTTTGCTGCCTTCGCATTGGTTCATCCAACTAACCAAAATACTGTTATTTCCGGGTGGTTAAGCGCATTAGCGGGACGTATCGGCTTTGATGTTGCACAGACTTACCATAGAGAGCAGCAGCGTCACGATGTTCAATTGCCAGAGTTACTGCCATCCCTACAAGAATTCATTGATTGCTTAGAAGATCACACGTGGATAAAGAGCACTGATGGTCGTTACGCGATGACCAACCGCAGCGTTGAGGACTCTTGGCAAATGACCGGCAGTGAAATCGTCGGCAAGAATGACTTCGAGTTGTTCAACAGCCGTCGAGCGAAGAAGTTCATTGATACCGACCAGTTGGTGATCGCTACGGGCAGCCAAAACACGGTGGAAGAGTGCACTCTCATTGATGACAACAACAACCCAACCTGGTTGGAAACCATCAAATCGCCAATCCGCAATCAAACCGGAGAGCTGATTGGTATTTTGGGTATGACACGCAACGTCACTCGTCGAAAAATGGTGGAAACTCAGTTGTCATTGGCGTCGAAAATCTTCGATAACTCCCACGAAGGAATGGTGATCACCGACCGTAAAGCCAACATTCTTGATGTAAACAGTGCCTTCACCCATATCACTGGTTACGCAGCAGAAGAAGTGATCGGTAAGAACCCGAATATCTTGCGTTCTGGGCATCACGACCGCGAATTTTATCAACAGTTGTGGCGTCAACTAGAAAGCAAAGGTCAGTGGAAAGGCGAATTCATCAACCGCAAAAAAGATGGCAGCATTTACCCACAGCTCGCCACCATCAGCGCGGTGATGGACGATAAGAACCATCTGATCAACTACATCTGTGTATTCGAAGACATCTCGGTACGAAAAGCGCACGAAGAAAAGCTACAACGCATGGCGTTTTACGATCCATTGACCAACCTTCCTAACCGTACTCATTTGATCAGCTTGCTAGAACAGCACATTGAGAACGGTCAGAAGCATCAACACGCGTTTGCGACTCTGTTCCTCGATATCGACCACTTCAAGCACATCAACGACAGCATGGGGCACTTCTGTGGTGACCAGTTACTAACTAAACTCGCTGAACGTCTGCAAGATGTGCTGCACTTGCGCGCTCATGTGGCACGTATCGGTGGCGATGAGTTTGTCATTATATTGCCGAATATCGAATCGGATTCACAGCTGATCGACACCATTGAGGACATACTCTGCCTGTTCAACCGTCCTTTTGAAGTCAGCAAGAACGAATCTTTACGTATTTCCACCAGCGTAGGTGTGGCACGTTACCCTCAAGACGGACAAGACAGCGAAACCTTACTCAAGAACGCCGATACCGCTATGTACTTAGCGAAGAAAAACGGCCGTAACGGCTACGCGTTCTACTCACCAGATTTGACTGATAAATCCGTGTCTCACGTGCGTATGCAGTCTGCTCTGCATGAAGCGATTGAGAAGAATCAACTGCACCTAGCGTACCAACCGCAATACAACTTAAGCGCCAACGAACTGGTGGGCGTAGAAGCCCTGCTACGCTGGCAACATCCCGATCTTGGAATGATTTCTCCAGCGGACTTTATCCCGATTGCAGAGAAAACGGGCCTGATTCAAAGCATTGGTAAATGGGTCTTGGAGCAAGCTTGTTTGCAAGGTCGCGCATGGTTAGATAACGGCATTGAATTTGGCAAGCTCGCGGTAAACGTATCGGCTCTTCAGTTACAACAATCAGACTTCATCAGCAAATTGGGGGTTATTCTAAAAGAGACTGAATTCCCGGCGCACCGCCTAGAGCTGGAAATCACCGAAAGCTTCCTACTTATCGATCCACAACAAGCCATCGCATCACTCAACTTGCTGCGCGAGCTCGGCATTGAGATCTCCCTTGATGACTTTGGCACCGGTTACTCGTCACTGTCTTACCTCAAAGGTTTGCCAATCAACAAATTGAAGATCGACCGCTCTTTCGTAAGCGATGTGCCAAGCAATACCGACAGCAATGCGATCGTGAATGCCATCATCGCGATGGGACAAACCCTGTCATTGAAAGTAGTCGCCGAAGGCATCGAAACTGACGAGCAAGCTCAATACCTATTCGAGCGCGGCTGTATCTACGGACAAGGCTTCCGCTTTAGCGCCCCAGTTCGCGCAGAGAAGTTGTTTCGTTAGAGATCGTTCGCAAAAGTAATCTGCTCGGATAAAACATCAGCATGTTTTATCTGGGCTTTCTCGAAACTTCTTCTGATTAATTCGACATCCAAGCCCAAACTGCACAGGCTTGTTGAATTGCGAAGGGGAAGAAGCAAAAAATGAAGAACTCAATATTACTCTTGCTCAGTATCATGGGCTTTACCATTGTGCACGCCCAACCAACATCGCCCTCATTGCTCGCAACCTATGCTAACTATTTGGCAAACGCATCAGAGGAAAATATCTCAGAGACTTATTGGCAGTATTTCTCGAAGGAGGCACTCACAGGTATCGAGATAAGCTCTCCAATAACAAATGTTCAAACAGTTGATGAGGTCAACAAGCAGTGTCTATGAGGTGCATTTCAACGACTATGGCTGCCTTAGCGTGAATGGCAAAAACTCAAACGATGAGCCCATCACGTTCAATATTGAATATGAGATAGAAAATAGCTGGGCGTTGATATCACACATCGATGTACAGTTGCATAACTCAGAAAAAAAGTTCCCGACCAAAGCAACATGCCCACGAGACTATATGGTGTTTTGAAGTGAAGGATAGGCTGAGCTGAGACAACGCTCAGCCTGAAGAAAATTTTGCTTACACCCACTGACCCGCAACAAAGCCGCTCGACCAGCACCATTGGAAGTTATAGCCACCTAACCAGCCGGTTACGTCCATCACTTCACCGATGAAGTACAAACCTTTGATGTTCTTACATTCCATGGTTTTTGAAGACAGGTGATCGGTATCTACGCCACCTAGAGTCACTTCTGCAGTGCGGTAACCTTCTGTGCCATTCGGTGCGACTGCCCAGTTTTCTAGACGCTCAACGATGGTTGCCATCTCTTTCGGGTTGAACTGCTTAAGTGGTTTGTCTGCCAATTCTTTACGTTCAATCAGCACTTCAACCAAACGCTTTGGTAGCACTTTTGCTAGCGTGTTCTTCAACGATTGGTTCGGATGCTTCTCGCGGCTGCGCTCTAGTAGCTCGGCGATATCGTCGTTTGGTACAAGGTTAATCGTCACCTTCTGACCCGCTTTCCAGAATGACGAGATCTGCAGAACCGATGGACCAGACAAACCGCGATGAGTAAACAGCAACGCTTCTTTGAACATAGTACCGTCTTGCGCGGTGATTTCCGCCGGGATCGCGATGCCCGATAGCTCAGCGAAATCTTCTTTGTCTTCTTTATGCAGCGTAAATGGCACCAGACCTGCTGTAGTGGTAATCACCGGGATCTCGAACTGTTCAGCAATCTTGTAGCCGAATGGCGTCGCGCCCAGTTTAGGCATCGACAGACCGCCGGTAGCCACCACCAAAGATTCACATTCGATGTTTTCAGTACCGGCATGCAGACGGAAGCCCGCATCGGTTTTCTCAATCGAATGTACATCACATTGGTAGCGTTGTTGGATGTTTGACATGTCGCATTCTGCTAGTAGCATCTTAACAATGTCTTTTGCAGTAAACGCATCAACACAGAACAACTGTCCGTGATCGCGCTCTTCAAACTCGATGCCATGCTTGCTGACCATCGAGATAAAGTCCCAGTTGGTGTACTGAGACAACGCCGACTTCACGAAGTGTGGGTTTTGACATAAGTAGTTGCTCGCTGAGACGTCGTAGTTAGTGAAGTTACAACGACCACCACCTGAGATAAGGATTTTACGTCCTGGCTTTTTCGCATGATCCAGTACGAGCACACTGCGTCCGCGTTTGCCAGCTTCTGCTGCACACATCAAACCCGCCGCACCTGCGCCGATTACAACAACATCAAATTTCTTACTCATGGGTAACGCTCAATTACTTATTTAGATTGGTTTATACCCAAGTAACCTCGAGATGCTTGGGTATATAAGTCCAAAAATAAAAAAGGATGTGCGTAATGCACATCCTTGCTTTCTACGGGCGCTATTCTAACGACAAAAGTCGAGCGGGAAAAGCGCTTAAATTCCAAGCACAGCTTGCTGGCTTAAAGAATGAAGGCAGCCAGTAGGGTCACACCAAGTAAAGCGGTCGATAAAATGAATAACCCGCGCACCCTTTCGCATTTGCCAGTAAAGATCTCATCGTGATGATGGTGATACTCTTTACTCTTAATGTAATGGTACAGTCGAACCTGTTTGGTGACGTTACCATGGGTGGTGAAAAATCCATTGCCATCCACTTGCTGATAAAGCAAAGGATGCGCTTCACGCATGATGTAAATTAAAGAACGAAGAGCGGTGAGATAACGGACCATGTTTACTCCCGTTACTACCATTAGCGCAAATAAGATTGTGTCTCCACTGATCATCTTTTCCTCCCTACATCTTCAACGATGCTCAAGAGATAAAGACGATCAATGCTTCGTCCTTAACCCGCTGCTTACCGCGTCGGGAACACGTTATGCAGCTGGAGCACCCATAATTGAAGATGAACCTTCTTTTGCCATTTGTGCTAGATCTTTATCGATGAAGAACAATGCTTTACCGTCTTCACCAACTAATTCGATCTTATCTAAAATCCCTTTAAACAACTTCTCTTCTTCGTGCTGTTCAGCCACGTACCACTGTAGGAAGTTAAACGTTGAGTAGTCTTGGCTTGTAAATGCAACATGCGCCAATTTGTTGATCTTTTCCGTGATCATTTGCTCATGTTCGTAGGTTTCACGGAAAACATCGCCAAGGCTAGCAAAGTCATGCTTAGGTGCTTCAATCGCACCTAGGATTGGCATTGAGCCAGTTTCACTTACATAAGTGAAAAGACGTTGCATGTGCTCCATTTCTTCTACGGCGTGAGCGCGTAAAAATTCAGCCGCACCTTCAAAACCTTTGTCTTCACACCAAGCACTCATTTGTAAGTATAGATTGGATGAGAAAAATTCTAGGTTAATTTGCTCATTCAATTGTTCAACCATAGTTTGAGACAGCATGTTAACTCCTATTTATGTGCATGCAATATACCCAAGTAACCTCAAAAGAGATGGTTCAAAGACAACAAAGTCACTTGGGTATAACGCCACTATAACATGATTACAGTGGCAACACTTTGTACCTACGATATTGATATGAGATCACTTCAGCAAAATTATCTGAGACTTAGTGCTAATCTGACACTATGACCTTATCAAGGAGATAGCAATATGAGTTACAAACACGTACTTGTGGCAGTCGACCTCTCAGACGACAGTAAAGTGTTGATTAAGAAAGCCGTGTCACTGGCTAAACCTCTGGATGCGAAAGTCTCTTTCATTCATATCGATGTGAATTACGCCGAGCTTTACACCGGGCTTATCGACATCAACATGGCGGAGGCGCAACACCAAGCGATGGAAGCGTCTCGTACACAGTTAGCGAATTTTGAAGAATACGCAGAGTACCCAATCACGCATACGTTAGTTGGTAGCGGTGATTTGAGTAACGAGCTGTGCGATACCATTCAGGACTACAATATTGATTTGGTGGTTTGTGGTCATCACCAAGATTTCTGGAGCAAGATTCTTTCGTCGACGCGTCAGCTTATTAACTGCTCACCCGTCGATATGCTGGTCGTACCGCTAAAAGACTGATTTGCGTTGGCGTGACCTTAAAACTTGGTTAGACTGCGGGCACATTTGTTGTTGATAAAGATTCTCATCCATGGCTTATCTATCCGCAGTTACCCTACTTTGGGCATTCTCATTTAGCCTGATCGGCGTTTACCTTGCCGGTCAGGTTGACTCTTGGTTCTCAGTTTTCATGCGCGTTGCGCTGGCGAGCCTAGTCTTCATTCCTTTCTTAAAATTCCGTGGCGTAAGCAAATCTCTGATCGCGAAATTGATGATCGTGGGCGGCTTCCAACTCGGCTTAATGTATTGCTTCTACTACCAGTCTTTCCTACTCCTTTCTGTACCAGAAGTGCTGCTATTCACCGTGTTTACCCCTATTTACGTCACCTTGATTTATGACTTCTTGAAAGGTCGATTCTCACCTTGGTATTTGGTTACGGCGGCAATTGCTGTGCTGGGCGCGGCGTGGATTAAGTTTGCGGGTATCAATGAAAACTTCTTGATGGGCTTTTTGGTCGTACAAGGAGCGAACCTGTGTTTTGCCATCGGTCAGGTCGGCTATAAGTACATTATGGAAACCGAATCGGTTGAACTGCCACAGCACACGGTATTTGGTTACTTCTACTTGGGCGCATTGTGCGTGGCAACCGTCGCCTTTGCTCTGATGGGTAACTTAGACAAGATGCCAACCACAGCAACACAATGGGGCATTCTGACTTACCTTGGTTTGATTGCATCAGGCTTTGGTTACTTTGCGTGGAACAAAGGCGCAACCATGGTCAACGCGGGTGCACTTGCGGTAATGAACAACGCGCTCGTCCCTGCTGGTTTGATTGTGAATATCGTAATTTGGAACCGCGATGTTGATGTGACACGACTTGCCATTGGTGGTGCAATCATCATGCTATCGCTGTGGATTAACGAAACTTGGGTGAAAAAACGCGTAGAGATGAGTTACGCCAACAAGTAACACAGCTAATCCTACAAACATTTCGACAATAAAAAACGCTCTCCAACTGGAGAGCGTTTTTTTTGATTCGATTAATGCACTTTGGCTTGCGAGCTTGTGCTCAACAACGTGTTTGGTGGCGTTGGCAGCAACACCTCTAGTTTGGCATTTCGCGCTTCAAGCTTACGCTGGCGTTTGAGCAATTTTTGCTGCTTTTTGGCTAACTTAAGCAACTTTTTCTGCTGCTTGTAATGTTTCTTAACCGCTTTCTTCGCCTTTATCAGCGCTTTCTTATCTGATAAATCAAACATATCTGGCGCCTCTAGCTTAGTGGTTGAGGTTACGGCTGCGACTTTTGCTGCTAGTTTCTTCTCTTTCACTCGTTCCACAACACGTTTAACGATCGCGGCTTTCTCAGCGCTTTGCTCTGGCGTCATGATGATTGGGGTATCTTGAGTTAGAGATGGGGTTGGCAGTGCTTCCGCCAATAGACCACAAGCCTGTTGCTCGGACAGCGGTTTGTCTTGGCACTTTTGAGGTGGAATCGCGGCAGGCTTACACAAGGTGTTTTTCGAGACAGAAGAACGAGCACAAGAGCGGCAGACAAACTTAGGTGCTACCACCAAGCGGTGAATATCACCCAAACTCTCAGCAATCTGTTTGCGGCTCATCTTACATAAACGTTTCGCCATGCTACTACTCCAACTTCCCAATTCTCGACTGTTTTACTCTACGGCATCACACAAGTGAAATAATAATAATTCTTAGTTAGATATACAGTCAGTATGCCGAATTAGCAAGAGAAAAGTATCAACAAGCAGAGCAAACACCAGATACAAACACAGCGCCAAATTAGACGCTGTGAGAAGAAATTTTTTGTCGTCAGGCGTTTAGGGTCTGTTGACCTTTTGCGGTTAAATTTTGTTCGAGATAAAAGCGTTTTAATCGCGGCGAGAGGTTTGTAGCCTAGTTGAATTACGCCATTGATGCCTTCACATACACATCGAAACGGTTCTTTTTGGTTTCAATTGCCATGCTCGGCTTTTGCTCATCAAGCCAGTTGGCGTAATCAGGGCGTTTGACCACCACACGCTTACTCGCCAATGCCATTGCAGGCGCCAGCAAGCCATCCGCATCAAGATCTGCACCAACCAGAGATTGGAAGACGCGCATCTCTTTTTTCACTAATGCCGATTTCTTTTTGTTTTCAGGGTGTGGGTACATCGGGTCGAGGTAAACCACATCGGGCTGGATAAAGTCTTTATCTTGCGCCAATTGCTCCAGTGCATCATGGCTAGAAGCGTGAATCAAAGACAGGCGCTCTGATACCCAAGTGCCGATTTCTGGATCGTGTTTCGCACGAGCCAAACCGTCATCCAGCAAAGCAGCGACTACAGGGTGACGCTCAACCATTTGGACTTTACAGCCTAACGACGCCAATACGAACGCATCGCGCCCTAAGCCCGCGGTGCCATCAAGCACAGTTGGGGTTGCGCCTTTGTTCAAACCCGCCGCTTTCGCGATTGCTTGACCTTTACCACCACCGAACTTGCGACGATGCCCTACTGCACCACCAATCAAATCCACAAAGATCGCACCCAGCTTTGGCTCATCCACTTTACGCAGCTCTAAACGCTCTGTCGTGAGGACTAAAGCAAAGTCACTGTCATCAGTGTGAGAAAGCTGCCAACGCGCAGCGAGTTCATCAAGGTGAGACTGTTGAGATGGGTCTTCACAAATCAATTGCAGTTGCAAAAGGAGGCTCCAGTAAAAATCGGTTTAACTGGCGCTGAGTGTATACCCAACCCGCCTATAATTGCTAGGTTGGGGAGAAGTTAGATGACGTTCGTCTGGATGGTTAAAGTTGCTGAAGTTCGTCGACCAGCTCAGCTAGAGGTTTAGGATGCCCAATGCCATAACCTTGCCCATAGTCGACACCCAGCTCGATCAGCAGCTCTCTGACTTGGTCATTCTCAACAAATTCCGCCACCGTGACTTTACCCATCTGCTTGGCTAAGTCGTTGATTGAACGCACCATCACGCGATCCATCTCGTTTACGTTGATGTCTCGCACGAAAAGACCATCAATTTTCACGATATCGACAGGAAGCTGCTTTAAGTAGCCGAAAGAAGACAAGCCAGAACCAAAATCGTCCAACGCAATCAAACAGCCCAGTGTGCGCACGCGAGTAAAGAAACCGAGCGCTTGGTCGATATTGCTCATCGCTGCAGTTTCAGTAATTTCTAAACAGATCTTCTCACAAGGAATCGAGGACGACTGCAGGCGCTCTAACAGGAAGTCGATAAACTCTTGATTCCCCATCGACTGACCGGACAAGTTGATCGCGCAGCGTCCGAGTTTTTCTACTATCTCTGGGCGAGCTTCAAACCACTCTAAGGTTTGAGTAATCACTTGTTTATCAATCCAGTGCGCAATGTTGTAGCGCTCAGAAGCTGGGATAAAAACACCAGGAGACAAGTAATTGCCCTGTGCATCACGAATACGCACCAGAATCTCAAAGCACAATGGTGAGCCTTCTCCGCTCAAGTTAACAATGCGCTGAGCAAACAATTCAAGACGCTTACTCGATAGCGCCTCATGCACTAGATTAACGCTCTGCATCTCTAACTGGCGACGTTGCAGCTCTTCATTATCTAAGCTGAATAGGTTGTAGCGATTCCGCCCCTGCTCTTTGGCAACATGACACGCCGAGTCTGCTTGAGCGTGGACCATTTGTGGCGTTTCGGCGGTGTGGTCAATAATACGAATGCCCACCGAGCAGCTCATAAACAATTGCGTGTCTTCCCAACGGAAAAGCTGTTCGCTCAAGGTCGTGATAATTTGCTTCGCCACGTTAATAGCACCGTGCTCATCGCAATCTTTCAACAGCACGGCAAACTCATCACCGCCCATGCGCGCCAAGACTGCATTGTATGGGAGCACCTCTTCCAACATGCTGGCACAGAACTGAATAGCCGCATCACCGGCATCATGACCCACGGTATCGTTAAGCACTTTTAGCTGGTCGAGATCGAGGTACAACATTGCATGCACACGACGGTGGCTTTCTACTTCTCGCAGTGCGGTTTGTAGCTCTAACTCGAAATAGTTGCGGTTGTAGGTGTCAGTCAGCAAGTCATAGCGTGCTTGGTACTCTAGCTGTTTGGCGAGCTTCTTAGTCTCAGTAATGTCTTCACCAACGATCAGCAGTTGGTCGGAATCTCTTAATGGGCGAATGTTTTCACGCACCCAAACGCGATGACCATCCGCATGACGATATTCGATTTCGCGACGCCAAACGCCGTGCATCACTTGCTGAGGTTGCAATAACACTTGGCGCGGGATCAGTGCTTTTTCGTCCGAATAGAACTCACGTAGGCGATGCCCCAGCATATCCAACGGTTGATAACCCAAAAGCTGCTGAGCAAAACGGTTCACTTCCTGAATGCGGTTATTGTTATCTAACGTCACCATCATTACCGGCTGCTGCTCGTAGTAGTTACGCAAACTCGATTCACGTTGGTAGAGCTTGTCTTCCATCGCCTTACGACTGGTAATGTCACGCGCTTCAAACAAGTATTGCTCTTGGTTTGCCACTTGCTGAGAAAACGGTTTGAGGGACACTTCCAGCACCATAGCGCCATGTTCTTTACTCCAGATTTCTGTTTCAAAAGTGGAGACTTGGCGATGACTGGATTGGAAGTAATTGGCAAGTAACTGGCGTGCTTCTTCGCTCCAGTTTTTATGATGCCAAAGCGGACGATCGAGACGCATATCCTGATGATTGAGTAACGATTGCAGACGATCGTTACCGGATTTAAGCAAACCATGTTGGTCGAGAATGCCCATGTACTGCATGCTCTGGTCAAACACTGACTCTAAAATCGTCTGGCTCTCGCGAGCAATACTTTCGCTGCGACGAATGCGATGTAAGTAGTAACTAAGCAGCATAATCACGATGGTCATCGCCACCAGCACACTGCCAAACAGTTTAATTTCTCGGGCGTAACGCTCAGTAAATTCCACTGGCTTATTGAAGAACACTGATGAAGCTTCTTGCTCTGCGCCTAAGCCCCAGCGCACAACCGATTGATAGTCGAGTTTGATGTCCGATTCTGCACGCACAATCGCAGGTAAAGGTTGCTGCGGGTTATCCAGCACTTGTGCCAATAACTTCGCAGCTTCAAAACCTTGGCGATAGCCAGTTTGAATCACACCACCAACCGCACCGTGCCCAAGTCCAATATCGTGCACCATAAACAGCGGTGCGTTAGAGGCTTGGTTGATATCCCGCCAGTCTTTATCGGTCGCAACGTTACCGTGAATATCGCGGTAGTAAGTCCAAAACAGCACTACGTTATCGATGTTCATTTGCGACACTTGTTGTTTTAAGTCATCGACCGTTTCCGGCACTAAATGAAGGATTTTGTCGCGATATGCTGAGTTATCATCAAGAAAGTCTTCGATCTGAGCACGAAGTGCCGCACCAGTAACAGAATGGTCACTGACAATAAGGATTTGTTTGTGGGTCGGATGCAGACGCTCAATCAAGGCGAGGTTGGCGGACAGGTCGACGTCTTCAATCACGCCCGTCGCCTTCAACCCCTGATGCAGTGCAGGATGATAGTTATTGATACCACTGAAAATCACCGGTGTATCTTTGATAACCGAAGACAAACGCTGCATCAAAGCAAGTGCATTGTTATCGCTGACCACGATCGCGTCAAAATGCTCTTCGCTCAGTTTGGTGCGATAAAGGGACTCCAGCTGATTAAAGAAGTGCTGGCTTTGACTGCGCTTAGAATCGAGATACAACACGCGCGTATCAAGCTGTCGCCCCTCAAGCTGCTGGGTGAAACCACGCTGGATAGAATCAGTCCAGAAGAAACCTTGATGGTAAGAGTGAACAACGAGGACTTTTTGCTCTTGCGCCGAAGCGACAGCACTGAACATGATCGCTATGCAAAACAGAAAAAATGGCACATCAACTCCATGACTTCAGAGCTACCTCGCGGTTATCCCTGCGTAAACCTTGTGAATCCTGTCCGCTGTGAGTATAAAATGAACTTTAAACCTCATACCCAACGGAAATAATTGTATGAATGCGAGCTTGCCTAAACTCGACGATCTCGATCGCGCGATTCTCAAAACTCTGATGGCGGATGCGCGTAAGCCTTACGCGGAAATGGCAAAACAGTTTAATGTCAGCCCAGCGACCATCCACGTTCGTATCGAGAAAATGAAAGCGGCAGACATCATCGAAGGTACTGAGGTAATCGTCAATACCAAAAAGCTAGGATATGACGTATGTTGCTTTATCGGCATCAACTTGAATGCCGCGCGCGACTATCATTCAGCGCTAGAAAAGCTCAATGCCCTCGATGAAGTGGTAGAAGCTTACTACACCACTGGCGCGTATAACATATTCGTCAAATTGATGTGCAAGTCGATTGAAGAGCTGCAATTTGTATTGATTGATAAGCTTCAAGCGATCGACGAAGTGCAATCCACCGAGACACTGATTTCGCTGCAAAACCCGATCAATCGCAGCGTAAATCCATAACAGTCTGAATCAGATACTAAAAGCTGAATCTATGAATAAAAAAATGGGCAGCCACTTGGCTGCCCATTTTCATTCTCAATCGAGATTACGCTGCGATACCTGAATGGCGCAATAGCGCATCGATTTCTGGCTCACGACCACGGAAGCGCTTAAATAGCTCCATTGGTTCTTCACTGCCACCCATTTCTAGGATGTTGTTCAAGAAGCTTAGACCAGTTTCTTTATTGAAGATGCCTTCTTCTTCAAAGCGAGAGAACGCATCCGAAGACAATACTTCTGCCCATAGGTAGCTGTAGTAACCTGCGCTGTAACCACCAGCGAAGATGTGACCAAAGCTGTGTGAGAAACGCGCCCACTCTACCGCTGGTACAACTGCCACTTTCTCTTTCACTTCTGCCAAGGTTTCAAGCACACGAGCACCCACTTCTGGATCGTATTCTGTGTGCAGAGTGAAGTCGAACAAGCCGAACTCTAGCTGACGTAGGATGCCCATCGCCGACTGGAAGTTCTTCGCGGCTAGCATTTTATCTAGCATCGCTTTTGGTAGTGGTTCACCAGTCTCATAGTGACCAGAAATAAACGCCAGCGCGTCTTCTTCCCAACACCAGTTTTCTAGGAACTGACTTGGTAGCTCAACCGCATCCCAAGGCACACCGTTGATACCCGATACCGCGCCTGTTTCTACTTGCGTCAACATGTGGTGGATACCATGACCAAACTCGTGGAACAGAGTCACCACTTCATCGTGCGTAAACAGTGCAGGCTTGTCGCCCACAGGACGGTTGAAGTTACACGTTAGGTAAGCAACCGGTGTTTGTAGCTCGCCAGATAGCGTTACGCGACGACCACGGCAATCGTCCATCCACGCACCGCCACGTTTGTGTTCGCGTGCGTATAGATCTAGATAGAAGCTGCCGCGCAGTGTGCCTTCGCCATCGAAGATATCGAAGAAACGCACGGATTCGTGCCAAGTATCCACGCCTTCACGCTCTGTCACTGTCATACCAAACACGCGGTTTAGCACTTCAAACAGACCACTTACCGCTTTTGATTCAGGGAAGTAAGGACGCAGTTCCTCATCCGAGATTTGGAATAAGTGCTGCTTTTGCTTCTCGCTGTAGTACGCAATGTCCCATACGTTTAGCTCGCTAACACCAAATTCTGCGTTAGCAAACTGGCGTAGCTCTTCGATTTCGCGCTCACCTTGTGGTTTCGCTTTGGTTGCCAAATCGTTCAAGAAGCCAAGAACTTGCGCTGGGTTCTCTGCCATTTTAGTTGCCAGAGATTTCTCGCTGTAAGTGTTGAAGCCCAACATACGAGAGATTTCATGACGCAGTTTTAGCTGCTCAGTGATGATTTCTGTGTTGTCCCACTTGCCTGCGTTTGGACCACGATCAGAAGCGCGCGTTACGTACGCTTCGTACACTTCTTTACGTAGGTCTTGGTTATCACAGTACGTCATAACTGGTAGGTAAGATGGGATATCTAGCGTGATTAGGTAGCCATCGAGCTCTTTTGCTTCTGCTGCCGCTTTTGCTGCTGCAAGTGCAGATTCTGGCATACCCGCTAGGTCTTTTTCGTCGGCAACGTGCTTGGTCCAACCCATGGTT
Source organism: Vibrio sp. M260121 (assembly GCF_036533715.1). NCBI lineage: Bacteria > Pseudomonadati > Pseudomonadota > Gammaproteobacteria > Vibrionales > Vibrionaceae > Vibrio > Vibrio sp. M260121. The sequence goes on from NZ_JATABF010000005.1 coordinate 128,114, forward strand.
GCATCTAGCACATTATTAGAGAATTTCGAGCTCAGCTCAGACATGCGCTTGCTGATTTCGCCGTAGCGATGTTGCTCGTCTGATGGTAGACCGATGCCCGAAAGCTCGAAGTCGCGTAGTGAATCCGAAATGGTCTTCTGCTGTGCACGCGTTAGCGTCGCATACTCTTCGCTGGCTTTGATCGCTTTGTACGCTTCGTAAAGACCTTTGTGCTGACCAACCCAAGTACCGTACTCAGACAGGATTGGTAGACAGCTTTCGTAAGCCTCACGTAGCGCTTCGCTGTTCACTACTGAGTTCATGTGACCCACTGGTGACCAAATGCGGCTCAAGCGGTCATCCGCTTCTTCAATTGGCGCGATCACACTGGTCCAGCTTGGGTTTGCGTTGTCTTTAAGTACCTCGTCAATCTTGGCACGACAATCCGCAATCGCCTGCTCCACTGCAGGTTTAATGTGTTCAGGTTTGATTTGCGAAAACGGAGGAAGATCCGTAAACGTAAGAAGTGGATTAGACATGAATAATTCCTTTTGTGTTTTGGCTCTGTATTTGCCTATTCGCATTTGCAAAGAACCTATTGGTGTTTGCAAAACAGTAGGCGAACTCAATGCACAGGCAAGCCGACAACATGGATGGGGGGATTTCCGTTCCCTTTCTCGATGCAGCAATGACCGAATGGGTCAAAGAGCGCTTACTCTGTCCTTGAGTCTTGTTATGCCTAAGTTCGGTTTGGCACTCTATTGGAGCGGCGCAATCCCACTTAGGTTCAATTTGTTTACTCATACTAAGTATGGGTGACTTAAAGAAATTTCAATAGCGAATCCCTATCAGTGATACTGATTTGAATCGAAGTTCTACTTCTTCAAGTTACTTGAGTATAATACCGCCATATCGCGAAAATCACAGACCACACTCAGTCAAAGAGTGTTTCGAGAGTTTAATTTGTTAAGTTACCGCCACAGCTTCCACGCTGGCAACCATGCTGACGTGGTAAAACACATCGTTCAAAGCCTCATTCTTGATGCACTAAAGCAGAAAGATAAGCCGTTTGTTTATCACGATACCCACTCGGGTGTGGGACGCTACGATCTGACTCACGAATGGTCTGAGAAAACGGGCGAATACAAACAAGGCATCGCGCGCATTTGGGATAACTCAAACATCCCTGAAGAGATCGCAAGCTACATCGATTCAATCAAAACGTTGAACAACGGTGAGAAGCTGCGTTACTACCCAGGCTCACCGCGTGTTGCGCGTGCGCAAATCCGCCCACAAGATCGTATGGTTCTGACTGAGCTGCATCCAGCCGATCACCCGCTACTAGAGCAAGAGTTCCACCGCGATCGTCAAGTGAGCATCTACAAAGAAGATGGCTTTAAGCGCCTGAAAGGCAGCCTGCCACCGCAAGAGCGTCGTGGTTTGGTGCTGATTGACCCACCATACGAACTAGCGAAAGAGTACCGCGACGTCGTACAAGCGATTTACCAAAGCCACAAACGTTGGGCAACGGGTATCTACGCGATTTGGTACCCAGTAGTAAACCGCCATGACATCGAAGACATGATTGAAGGTTTAGAAGGGCTTGGCATTCGCAAAATTCTGCAAATCGAATTGGGCGTATCTCCAGATACCAACGAGCGCGGCATGACGGCATCAGGCATGATCGTGATTAACCCGCCCTGGAAACTGGAAAGCCAGATGAAAGAAATTCTGCCATTCCTACAAGAAGCGATCGCGCCAGCAACGGGTCACTGGAAAGTCGACTGGATCGTTCCAGAATAAAAGACACTGAATTTCAGAACCTTAAAGCGCAACGATGACCTCGTTGCGCTTTTTTTTATTTATTTTCTAAAAATTTTCGTCTTCGCTTCGTCTTTTCTTTTTTGCCTGCGTCTTAGGGATGTAAACAAGCTAAAACATAGAGAGAAATGACCATGCTTAAAGTTATCAGTTTTAAAATTTGCCCATTTGTTCAACGCGTAACTGCGGCACTAGAAGCAAAACAGATCCCTTACGAGATTGAATACATCAGCTTAAAAGACAAGCCACAATGGTTCCTAGACATCTCACCAAACGGTCAAGTACCGGTGATGGTGACAGAGTCTGGCACCGCACTGTTTGAATCGGATGCCATCATCGAATACATCGAAGACGAATATGGTCCGTTAGAGCAAGGCGTGACAAACGAACAACGCGCACTAGACCGAGCTTGGAGCTACCTAGGTTCTAAACACTACTTGGCACAATGCGGCACCATGGGCAGCAAAGACCAAGCAACCTTTGAAGAACGTACAGAGAAGCTGATCAAAGCGTTCCAAAAAGCAGAAAACCAACTGTCTGGTGAAACCAAGTTCTTTAAATCCGATGAACTAAGCAATGTAGACATGGCTTGGCTGCCGCTTCTGCACCGCGCTGCCATCGTCAAAGCGCATTCTGGTTACGACTTCTTCTGTGGTCTGCCAAAAATGCAGGCGTGGCAAAAGCACATCCTAGAATCAGGATTGGTAGAGAAGACCGTATCGGAAGACTTCGTGCAGCTGTTTAGTGATTTCTACCTCACCAACACTTATCTTGCGGACGGCAAAGACGTGCAAGCCCAGTCTGGCTGTGGCACATCAAGCTGCTGCGGCTAATGGTTTTCCCTTCCCCTGAGGATGAAAAACACCAAGCGGAATAGCGCCTTATTCCGCTTTACTATCCTTTCATCGCTATTTGTCATAAGCAATGTCACTTTTTCCCATTTAGGAAATTGCTAGACTCGATTTATGATAGGGACATGGAATTAACAACAATTCCGTTGGGCTGTTGAGTTCATCACCCACCACCCCAATGTAATTATTGTCAGACAAAATTAATAAGCTCTTGGAGAAAGTAATGGCGACTCATTTTGATTATATCTGTATCGGCGGCGGCAGCGGCGGTATCGCATCAGCAAACCGTGCAGCAATGTACGGTGCTAAAGTAGCGCTTATCGAAGCTCAAGACCTTGGCGGTACCTGTGTAAACGTTGGTTGTGTGCCTAAGAAAGTGATGTGGCACGGCGCGCAAGTTGCAGAAGCAATGAACCTGTACGCAGAAGACTACGGCTTCGATGTAGATGTAAAAGGTTTCGACTGGAGCAAACTGGTTGAGAGTCGTCAGGCTTACATTGGTCGTATCCACCAATCTTACGACCGCGTTCTTGGCAACAACAAAGTAAACGTTATCAAAGGCTTTGCTAAGTTTGTTGACGAGAAAACGGTTGAAGTAAACGGTGAACACTACACAGCGGATCACATCCTGATCGCAGTGGGTGGTCGTCCAACGACTCCAAACATCCCAGGCGCAGAATACGGCATCGATTCAAACGGCTTCTTCGAGCTTGCTGAGCAGCCAAAACGCGTTGCAGTGATCGGTGCAGGTTACATCGCGGTTGAAATCGCTGGCGTACTGCATGCGCTTGGCACAGAAACACACCTATTCGTTCGTAAAGAATCACCGCTACGTAGCTTCGATCCAATGATCATTGAAACGCTAGTAGAAGTGATGGACGCTGAAGGTCCAACTCTGCACACCCACTCTGTTCCAAAAGAAGTGGTAAAAGAAGCAGACGGCAGCCTAACTCTACACCTAGAAAACGGTGAGAGCCAAAACGTTGATACCCTAATCTGGGCAATCGGTCGTCACCCAGCAACTGACGCTATCAACCTAGCATCAACTGGCGTTGCAACGAACGATCGTGGCTACATCAAGGTAGACGAATACCAAGAAACGAACGTGAAAGGCATCTACTGTGTAGGTGACATCATGGAAGGTGGTATCGAGCTAACCCCAGTGGCTGTGAAAGCGGGTCGTCAACTTTCTGAACGTCTGTTCAACAACAAACCAAACGCGAAGATGGACTACGAATTGGTACCAACTGTGGTATTCAGCCACCCACCAATCGGCACTATCGGTCTAACGACTCAAGAAGCAGAAGAGAAGTACGGCAAAGACAACATCAAAGTCTACACGTCTGGCTTTACTGCGATGTACACCGCGGTTACTAAGCACCGTCAACCATGTAAGATGAAGCTAGTATGTGCTGGCGAAGAAGAAACGGTTGTTGGTCTACACGGCATCGGCTTCACGGTTGATGAAATGATTCAAGGCTTCGGCGTAGCAATGAAGATGGGCGCAACCAAAGCAGACTTCGACTCTGTTGTGGCTATCCACCCAACAGGCTCTGAAGAGTTCGTGACGATGCGTTAATCACTTTGCGATTTAAGCAGATAAACAAAAAGGGTCATCAATTACTTGATGACCCTTTTTCTATTCACGTTTTAAAACGTTCGGGGGTATTTCGGAGCCGTTTGCGCGTTTTACTTAACTGCGCGAACCAATTCAGCAATACCTTCCCAATCACCGTTGTCCATCATAGCGGTTGGCACCATCCAAGTACCGCCACAAGCGACAACCGATTTCAGCGCTAGGTAGTCTTCCACGTTAGATGGGCTTACACCACCTGTCGGCATGAATTCCACTGGGTAAACTGCCGTTAGTGCTTTAAGCATGTTTACGCCGCCTGAAGGCTCAGCAGGGAAGAACTTCAGGGTACGTAGACCCATTTCCATTGCTTGCTCAACCAGGCTTGGGTTGTTCACGCCCGGTACGATTGTCACGTTGCGTTGCTGACAGTATTTCACTGTGGTTGGGTTTAAACCTGGGCTCACGATAAAGTCCACGCCCGCTTCAATCGCGATGTCCACTTGCTCTGTTGTCAGTACTGTACCAGCACCGATCAGCAGTTCTGGGTACGCTTCACGCATGATGCGGATCGACTCAGCCGCCGCTTCAGTGCGGAATGTTACTTCCGCACATGGTAAACCGTTTTCTACCAACACTTTTGCCAGTGGCAGAGCGTGTGCTACATCGTTGATTGCGATAACTGGGACGATTTTGATTTCTCTTAATCGTTGTTCAAGTGTTGTCATGGGTAACCTCTAAAGAATAAAGCTTAATGTTGCTACGATAATAAACGCGATACCACCAAGTAAAGTTTCCATTACCGTCCAAGTTTTTAGCGTTGCTTTCTCATCCATCTCTAGTAGACGAGATACTAGCCAGAAACCAGAGTCGTTGAAGTGAGAAAGCACTGTTGCACCACCTGCAATCGCGATAACGATAAAGCATAGGTCTAGCTCGCTCAAACCTGTTGATGCTGCCACTACTGGCGCGATAAGTGCTGCAGTTGTCGTTAGTGCCACGGTTGCTGAGCCTTGAGCAACACGCAGACAGGTAGAGATAACAAACGCTGCTACGATCACTGGCATACCTGTATCAGTTAATACGTCTGCTAGTGCATCACCGATACCACTTGCGCGCAATACGCCACCAAACATGCCGCCCGCACCCGTTACTAGGATAACGCCACAGATCGGAGCCAATGAGTCGCCACACAGCTTCTCAAGTTTTGCCATGCCGTAGTCTTTCGCGAATACCGCAAGAGACACTAGCAAAGTAATCAGAAGGGCTACCGGTGTTTTACCTAGCATACGTAGGAACTCAACCAGTGCTGTTTTACCATCAATCACACCCGCAACCGCTAGCGTGTTCAGTACTGTGTCTAAACAGATTAGCAGTACAGGCAGCACTAGGATGGTCATTACTGTGCCAAATTTTGGCAGCTTAGATTCATCAACTTGTGTTTCACCGTTGAAGAACGCTTTTGATAGTGGGATATCGAACTTCTTGCCTGCGTACAGACCAAATAGGTAAGCGCCTAGGTACCAAGTTGGGATAGCCACTAGGATACCAACAACAAGCAGTAGACCAATGTTTGCGCCTAGGAATTCTGCTGCTGCAACTGGACCTGGGTGCGGAGGAACAAAGCCGTGCATTACTGCAAATGCACCCGCTGCTGGTAGTGCGTATTTGATTGGCGAACCACCAAAGCGTGCTGCCACACTTAGGATGATTGGCATCATGACCACGAGACCAGCGTCAAAGAAGATTGGGAAACCGAACAGTAGTGAAGCCACACCCAATGCAAATGGTGCGCGCTCTTTACCGAAGCGTCCAATCAAAGTATCTGCCAGCACTTGCGCACCGCCAGTTACTTCCAAAATCTTACCGATCATTGCGCCAAGACCAACCAGCAATGCTACTGAAGCCAGCGTGCCACCAAAACCACTCATCATGGTTGGAACAACTTGGTCAGAAGAAACGCCAGTCGCAATCGCAGTACCTAAACTCACCATAGTTAGGGAAGCAAAAGCGTGCACTTTTAGCTTAATAATCAATACAAGTAACGCCGCAATCGCGAGGACTGCAATCGTTAATAGGAACGTAGGGTCTGGAGCTTGGGTTAGCTGTTCCATGGGTTCACCTTTAAAAATTATTGTTTGTGTTGTGGTTCACATTTATTTGAGTTACCGGTAACATGTTACCGATAACATGAATAAGATAAACCCATATTTTAAAGTGAATTCAAAAATTGAGATCACGCGCAAATTTGTTATGAGGATAAGTTATGGCTGGTAGTAGTGTCGTCGTTATGGGCGTTTGTGCGAGTGGCAAAACCACAATTGGTGAGCACTTGGCGAAAAAGCTGGGACGTAAATTCATTGATGGTGATGATCTTCACCCACGAGCAAACATTCAGAAGATGGCATCAGGTCAGCCTCTGAACGACGACGACCGCAAACCTTGGCTAGAACGTATCCGCGACGCTGCTTATAGCTTAGAAAGCAAAAATGAGCACGGCATTATTGTCTGCTCGGCACTAAAAAAGATTTATCGTGACCAAATCCGCGAAGGCAACGAGAACGTGACCTTCCTCTTCCTAGACGGCAGCAAAGAACTGATCCTTGAGCGTATGCGTGCTCGCCAAGGTCACTTCATGAAAGAGAACATGGTCAACAGCCAGTTCGAAGCTCTAGAACGCCCAGAAGATGAGCCTCGCACCATTTTCGTCAGCATTGATGCAACCATCGAAGACGTTGTGTCGAATGCCGCTGAGTTAATCCTAGTGCAAGACGAGGCAATGGCATGACTCATCAAGTAATTTTAGACGTTACCCAGCGCTTAGTTGAGCGCAGCAAAGAGGCGCGTGCGGCGTTTCTTGCTCGCACTGAAGTCCAAGCTGAAGCAGGCAAAGGTCGTGTCGGTCTGTCTTGCGGTAACTTGGCTCACGCTGTTGCGGCATCTTGTTCTTCAGAAAAGAAAAGCATTCTGGATTTCACGCATTCGAATGTAGCGCTGATCAGTGCTTACAACGATATGCTGAGTGCCCACCAGCCATACCAACACTACCCTGATCAAATCAAGCAAGTGCTGTCTGGTTACGGTCACACTGCGCAAGTTGCTGGCTGTGTTCCGGCAATGTGTGATGGCGTGACTCAAGGTCAAGCGGGCATGGACATGTCACTGTTTTCTCGTGACTTAATTGCTCAATCGACAGCACTTTCACTGAGCCACAACGTGTTCGACGCGACCTTGCTTCTGGGTATCTGCGACAAAATCGCACCAGGACAATTGATGGGCGCGCTGTCTTACGCACACCTACCAACGGCGTTTGTGCCAGCAGGTTTGATGGCAACAGGCATCAGCAATGAAGAGAAAGTCGACGTTCGCCAAAAATACGCAGCGGGCGAAGTAGGCAAAGACGCGCTACTTGATATGGAGTGTCGAGCTTACCACTCAGCTGGCACGTGTACTTTCTACGGCACGGCAAACACCAACCAACTTGTGTTTGAAGCAATGGGCTTGATGCTGCCAGGTTCGGCATTCATCCATCCACATACTGAGTTGCGCAAGGCATTAACCGATCACGCGGCTCTGAAAATCGCGGCAATGAATGCAGGTTCAGCCAACTTCCGTCCATTGTCTGAAGTTGTCACAGAAAAGAGCCTGATCAACGGTATTATTGCGCTGTTGGCATCGGGCGGCAGTACCAACCACACTATCCACATGTTGGCAGTGGCGCGTGCAGCAGGTTTGATTCTGACATGGCAAGACATCAGTGACCTATCTGAAGTCGTGCCACTGTTGGCGCGCGTTTACCCGAACGGTCCAGCAGACATGAACGCGTTCCAAGAAGCGGGTGGCGTACCTGCGCTATTGCATCGTTTGAACGAGTCAGGCTTGCTTCACCGTGACGTAAAACCGGCATTCGGCGAATTCGAAGACCAAATGACGCTACCTACACTAGTCGACGGCAAACTGACTTGGACACCATGTGGTGGCAGCCAAGACGGCGAAGTGATCGCTGCATCAACGCAAGCTTTCCAAAACACCGGTGGTACTCGCGTACTTAACGGTAACTTGGGTAAAGCAGTAGTGAAAGTCTCTGCGGTGAAAGAAGATCAGCGCATCACCGAAGCGCCGGCAATCGTATTCCAATGCCAACACGAAGTGGAAGCGGCGTACAAACGTGGTGAGCTAAACCAAGATTGCATCGTGGTTGTGACGCACAATGGTCCTGCAGCGAACGGCATGCCAGAGCTGCATAAACTGATGCCAATTCTTGGCAACGTGCAGAAAGCGGGCTTTAAAGTCGCGCTGGTGACGGACGGTCGACTATCAGGTGCATCCGGTAAGATTCCATCGGCAATCCACGTTTCTCCAGAAGCAATTCGTGGCGGCGCGATTGGCTTGGTGCGCAATGGCGACATCATCCGCGTTGATTGCCAAACTGGCGAGCTGAATAACCTAAGCGACGTTACGGGTCGTGAATTGTTAGAGATGGATACTGAAGCGAAACAACAGACTTGGGGTCGTGGTTTCTTTAGCGTGATTCGTCAGAGCGTTTCGAGCGCAGAAGAAGGCGCAAGCTTTATTGTTTAAGACGGGAAGAAAGACCCCGTCATTCCGACGAGCCTAGGCGAGATCAGGAATCTAATATCAAAGTGCTGTGAAGCAAGAGGAAACACCTCTGCCACAGCACTTTTTGTTGGTAGATTCTGAATCGCGCTCATCCCTCGATGCTCAGAATGACGATATCTAGGATTCAGGCAAAGAACATCAAGCCGTCTTCATCACCACAACCGCCGCAATCACCACAAAGATACCAAACCAGCCAATCGGCTTAAGCTTTTGTTTGAACAGCAAAGCGCCACCAATCGCGGTACCTAAGATACCTATTGCACCCCAAGAGGCGTATGCGATCGCAAGGTCGATCTCTTTTACTGCTTGAGCAAGCAAGGTAAACGCCGCCATCACCAATACAATCGCAGTGATGCCCCACCCTCTGTGCTTAAAGCCTTTAGAGCGAGTCAGCGCCATGTTCGCCATGATGTCGACCAACGCCGCCATAACAACAAATCCAAATGAAACAGTGAAAAATTGGCTCATGATTAACACCTCGCATTCGATGAGCTTGGCAACTCATCTTTCTGTTGAGGCTGACCGTGTGATTCGCCGAGCGTCACACACACAATACCGACGACTGCCAGCGCCAAACCAAGCAACTGCTGCGTGCTTAAGTTGGCGTCAAACAAAACGATAGAAACCAGGGTAATCAAGGCGATACCCAAACCTTCCCATGTTGCGTACGCGACACCGATAGAGATTTTCTTTGCCGCTTTCGACAAGAAGTAATAGGAAATGGCGATCAGAACATACATCACCAGATAGCCTTCCCACGCATTACTTTCACCAATAAACGACATCGTACTAGTACCAGCAACTTCGGCAACGATGGCGAGCAATAAAAATAGACGTGCAATGAGCATGATTCATCCTCCCCAGAAATTAAAAAACTGCATAACGGAGAATGGTGAATGTCCTTTAAGAATCAGACATTCAAAGAATTGATAAGATAAAAAGAGCCGCTTCTCCTGACTATTTGTAGTCAGATTAGCCCTTCTTCAGCGAAACAGACAGGTAATTGAGATATTCATTTTTGAATATCTTAAAGGACAGTTTGCTAATCCGATCACGTTAATGGTGTATTGAGGGTTTGCTGCACCACGTGGTGCAAATGGCGGTGCAATGGATGATTACGGTAGGTCTGTAAATAACCGCCCGAAACAACAAATTGGCTGAACTCGCGGTTGACCATCGGCATTGGATAAGAGGCAAGCTCGTGCATCAAATGTGCAGTACTTTGGCTGGCATACATGATGGCATCGGTCTCAAGCAACATTTGGCAAGCGACGCGCAAGTTGTAGGACTTGAGCAATACAACGGGTTCGTAACCCATGCGGCGATATTCCGATTCCACCGTACACAACGGGTTGTAGGATGCTGGTGCAGGCAAAGAAACCAGTGGCAATTTCGACACCGTATCCCAATCATTGCTGATTGGCGACAACGTCGGATGGTCTTTACGCGCCAAAATCACGCGCTTTTCAACAAATAGAGGGCGCATGTAGATGTCTTTCGACAACTCGGTTTCTTGGTCGAGAATGCAGTAATCGTGTTCGCCCTCTAGCATCTCGTCTTGGGAATAAATGTTCCAGCTTGAGAAGGCAAACGAGGCTTGAGGAAACGCCTGATGGCAACCACGCAATAAACGCTGACCTTGTTCGTCCATCAAATAAGGGTCGGTCACAATCGCAATCTGACCTTGGTATTCGAGTGGGTCAAAGTCCGAAAACTCCTGCACTACTTTTTCTAGCGGCGACAGCATGTTATCGAACTCCGCCGCTAAGCGAATCGCCATTGGGGATGGCTCTACCCCATGGGCTTTACGCACAAACAGCGGATCATCAAACACGTCTTTGAGTTTCATCACCCCACGGCTGGCACTGGGTTGCGAAATGCCAAGCTGCATCGCAGCCAACTTGATGCTGCGGTTATCCACCACGGCTTTAAGTAAGCGCATTAAATTCAGATCTAACGCATCAAGTTGATGTGGCATGCCCGTGTCCTTATCAGAAACGAATGATGAAAGATAAACGTGAGTGAGTTAGACGCTTTCGCCCGCCGTAATTTGATAGCCCATGTTCACGACCGTCTCGGCTTGCTCTTCACCCTTGAGGCGCGCAATCAGTAGCTCGGCACTTTTCTCACCAATCTCGAAACGCGGTGTATCCACACTGGTCAGTTTCGGGCTGATAGTTTGTCCGATGTCTAATGCGTTGTAACCCACCACCGCAAGTTGATCTGGCACTTTGATGCCGCGCTGCTGAGCACTCAACAAGGTACCAATTGCGATGTCGTCGTTGGTACAAAATACGCCATCAAGTTCTGGGTAGGTTGTCAGTGCACGCTCCAGTAAATCATGCGCTAGCGAAAAGCTTGAGTGATCACCTGTTAGCACATGTTTTGGCTCCAACCCTGCTTCCGTCATCGCGCGATCGTAGCCTTGCATACGCAATTTAGTACGCGTATCCAAGCGAGCACCGAAGTAAACAATCGTACGTTTACCCGATTCCAACATGCGCTTTACGACGCTGTAAGAAGCGTCTTCGTGATCCATGCCAACCGCCATATCAATCGGCTGCTCTGGTAGTTCCATGGTCTCTACCACAGGAACGCCAGCGTTTTTGATCATCTGCAAAGTGCGTTGAGTGTGATGGCTTTCAGTTAGAATTAAGCCGTCAACTTGATAAGAGAGCAGCGACGCGATTTTGCGTTCTTCTTCCAGCTCGTCATAACTAAAGTGCGCAAGCAGTGTTTCATAGCCATTAGCTTTAGTGACCGTTTCAATGCCCTGAACAAAAGACGCAAAAATTTGGTTGGACAGTGAAGGCAGTAAAATACCAATCGCTTTACTGGAAGACTTCGACAGCATCGCCGGAGCACGGTTTTCGATGTAGCCCATCTCTTCAATTACAGCGGCAATTTTCACTCGCGTTTTTTCTGCCACTGAGTCTGGATTGCGCATGTAACGCGAGACGGTCATTTTTGTTACGCCAACTTTGTCTGCGACATCCTGCAATGTCGTTCGTGCTTTCTTATTCTGCTGAGCCATAAATATCTAATTTATCAGTAATGTTACTAGTAACATTATGACGAATAGACTCCTCGTCGACAAGCTCGGCAAAATCCATCTGCTACATCATTAATAAAATCATAATCTTACCGCTCAAATAACCATCAAATTGCAATTCCAACATTGTGATTCAAAGCTGAATAAATAAATGACATTAATATTGAGTTTCTTATAAAATAGCGTACCTAAAACAATAAGATACGAAGTACAGTGCAGTTAGGCTCTAGCGAAACCCAGATTTACTATCACCTGCTTGATCTGGACGACTCTCAAAAGCAGCAATACCTCAACGAATTGCAGCAGAGTCAACCTGAGCTTTACCTCCAAGTTGCCCCTCTTTTAGCAAGTGAAAACGAAGAAGAACAACTGACACAGTTGCTCGGCTTCGGTGCGAATTTGGCAACCAAACAAGAGGTCGACCTAACGGGCGAAGAAGTTAGCAAGTACCGACTCACCCACGAGTTAGGGCGTGGAGGTATGGGGGTGGTGTATGCGGCACTGCGCGCTGACGAGACGTTCGAGCAAGACCTTGCGATCAAGTTCATTCAAACCAATCTCAGTAATGTATTAGGCAAACGCGCGCTGTTTGATGAAGCTCAGCTTCTGGCTCGTTTGAACCATCCTTACATTGCCAAAGTGTTTGATGGCGGCTTGCACGGTGATTCGGTTTACATCGTGATGGAACGCGTTTTTGGTCAGACCTTAGACTCGTATTTGTTGCTCACGCCAATGGAAGACGATGACAAGTTGTTGCTGTTTAAGCAGATTTGTCAGGCAATGGAACACGCCCACCAGCATCAAGTCCTGCATGCGGATCTCAAACCAGAAAACATCCTAATTGATCGCAATAAACGACCAAAACTGCTCGATTTCAACCTGACACAAAAAGTGCAATCAAGCAGTGATGATGCGTCTCCAGTATTGATCGCCTTCAGTGAAAAATACGCCAGTCCAGAACAGCAAGCCGGAGCGTTTTTGACTGAGCAAAGTGATGTGTATTCACTGGGTAAGATTCTGGCGCTGATGTTTCCTGATCAGCCAATGTGGACGGATATTTATTGGGTGGTGAGACGCGCAACGCGGACCAAAGCAAAGCAGCGCTACCTCAATGTTCGGACACTGCGCCAAGATATTGAATGTATTTTAGAACGACGCCCAATAGAGCAAAAGAAGCACTGGCCACTGTACAGTACGCTTCGTTTAGTACAACGCCGACCGCTGCCGTCGCTGTTGTCCGCAATCTTAGTGTTATCTGGTTTGCTGTTTGGTAACACTCTGATTCAAAAGAACATACAACTGCAACAAGAGAAGAAGATTGCAGAAGACATCATGTACGAAGTGACGCGCCTTGTCTTTCATGCCAAAGGGCAAAACGTCGAGCATATGTCCGTCAGTGCCATGATGGAACTGACACGCAGGCGGATTCTGTCTAACCCAGATATCCCCAAACACATAAAACAGAAAATGCTGTTGGCGATGATGACACCGGTGCCAGAGAAGCACCTCACTAAATCAATAAGTTGTCAGCCAAATTGTGCACCAAAGGACCGCACTCAACAGTAAGGCTAAACATAAGAAAGGCTTAAAAATTAAAATGTACACACGTTCCATTGCGATCTGGTTGTCTGCGTTAGCGATAGCACCAGCATGGGCGAACTCTACTTCTACGACTCCGTCGGCAGAAGCGACAGCGCCTACCATAAAACAAGGTTTCTTCATCGATTCACCGGTAACTGGTCTGTATTACAAAACCAGTTCCAACCTGTCTGGTCACACAAACAAAGGCGCATTTCAGTATCGTCCTGGCGATGTCATCAGCTTCTTCCTAGGCAATGACGATAACGGCTACTTGCTCACCACGATGTCGAGCCAAGAAGTGCTTACTCCGACGATGGCGACCACCAAGCCAAGTCGCAGCATCAACATGACCCGCTTGTTGCTCTCTCTCGACAGCACACCAGAAAATCGCCAAGAAATCGTACTAGCTAACAAGGTGTTATCCGACCCTGCCTTCCAAGCGCAGCTCAAGCGTCTTGACCTCAACTTCTTAGATGACGCTAAACACCAATTCAACTTGGATTGGGTTTCGGTACAAGAAGCGGTTGAACACCTGAATGAAAGCCAACGCTACATCGAAAAGAACTTCGCCTCAGATGAAATCATTTTCGAGCCTCGTGATGTGCGCTTTAAGAACATCATTATCAAGAAAAAGGATTGGCAGGGTCGCGCCTGTGCATTCGATATTCGCTATCAACACCACCCGCGTTACCGCCCACCAATTGGCGAGATTAACTTCACCATCACTAAAGAGAGCCTGATTCAGCATCCAAGTGTTGGCGACTACTTCCAAGGCTGTTTCCTAGCACTTAACCAGAGCGTAACCGAAGAAATTGTCGAACCGATTGAAAAGTTTTCAGAATGGGAAAGCTTGGTTGGCTGCGCGGATAAAGGCTGTACTCGTAATGATCTCAATGGCTTCTCATTAGAAGATTACAACGATGATGGTGACTGGAAATATCGCTCTGTCGCGCTCAACTTCGACCCTAGTACCCAGCTTTTGATGGAAAAAGTGCAAGGTTTGGGGCAAAACGAGCATGTTAAACACCACAACCGCACTGAAATGTTGTGGTTCACTTACCCTGACTCCATCGATAGCCAAATTGCCTACCAAGGCGTGTGGCAACAAACTCAATACCTACAAGACTCGATGAAACAATCGTGTCTACTGATGCGTCACAATCAAGTCTTGCGTCTACCAGTTGATGCCGTTACCTGCCCGACAGATACCAGCCTATACACCCAAGATGTCACCAACGAGTATTTGGATATGTGGTGGGTCAACAATGATCAGGCGAGCGCCGAGTTGGCGCAAATGAACGTGATGGTGCGTTGGTCGCCAAAACCTTCTGAAATCAACTACACCACATGGGAATACCTGCCTGCTGGCAAGAGCTGGGAGCAAGGTATTTTGTATCGCTACCAGCAAGACATCAGCCGTAATCGTGATGGGTCTGACCGCATTGAAACCCACTCTATCTCTGAGTTTGTAAAAGTAAGTGAGGACGTATAGCCATGGCTTCTAAATCTACCCTGACGCAAATTATCCAACAGTGGCAAGCCGGCGATAAAAAAGCGGAAAGTGAGTTGTACCAATTCGCTTACCTACAACTGCGTAAGATTGCTCAGCAAGAACGTGAGCGCAACGCAGAGAAATACGGCACCGACAACAAGGTACTGGCCGATAGCGTAAACAGCACCACGGCGCTCATTCATGATGCGTATTTAAAAATGTCTAGCTGCGACATGAGTGAGATTGAAACCAAGCGTGATTTCTTCTTAATGGCAGCCAAAGTGATGCGCCAGATCCTGATCGACAATGCACGCGCCCATCAAGCGCAGAAGCGACAACACATCACCTTGATGAAGGAGGAAGAAGATCGTTTCGAGCAACTCATCATCATGGACAAAGCGCTCGACAACTTTAGTGTGCGCTATCCACGCCAATCTAACGCGCTAAAGCTCAAGTACCTGATGGGCATGAAAAACCAAGAGATCTGTGAACTGCTCGAATGCAGCGCCAGTTTGATTGAAAAAGACCTTAAGTTCTCGCGCAGTTGGCTGCAATCAAGAATGGCGCACGCGTAATATCATGACGAAAAAATACTGGATTGCAGGCGCACTGGGTGTCTGCTTGATGGCAAGCTACTGGCTTTCAGATGAACAAACAGCCGCTGCGGCTGCCAATATAGAGCCAGCACAAAATGGCCTAGATAAGAGAAAAACGTCCCAAGGTGAACGCACTTCGTTGATTGAAGTAAAGCAAGCCTTAACCTCCTCTGTACTAGAAAGAAACAACGATCTTGCCTTTGAAAAAGCGCTCGAATCGACCTTGTCAGATCAGC
Organism: Vibrio sp. M260121; assembly: GCF_036533715.1. NCBI lineage: Bacteria > Pseudomonadati > Pseudomonadota > Gammaproteobacteria > Vibrionales > Vibrionaceae > Vibrio > Vibrio sp. M260121. The sequence goes on from NZ_JATABF010000005.1 coordinate 143,915, forward strand.
CTGAACAGGTTCAAGATGCTTTTGGATCATCGGTGGTCAATTACTCCGGAGACCTGACTCAAACCTACGTGAGTAGCAACATAAACAATGATGCAACTAACAATGGCAAACCGATCATTAACCTTGCGGTAGAGCAGCAATTACAAACCATCATCTTTGGTTGGGAACTGACGCAAAACAACCCTATCAACTACTCATTGGGATTGGAGCAACTGTTTGAAGATCCCGAGGGAGACCTTCTCACGACCCGAATCTGGTTGGAAAACGCCAATGGACTGAGTGTTCTCAATCAAGGGCAGATCATGTTGCAAGGCGCACCAAAAGCGTTCGATCAAACCACTTACTTAGCGGTATCTGCGCGCGATGACCATCATGGTACAGAAGACCATGCTTGGGTTACCACGCGCTTTGAACTGCCAGCAGTAGCCGAAGAACAAAATGATACAGAGCACCCTCTGATCGATGGCATTGTGTATCGTCTTGAATCCACAACATTGCTTGGTGGAAAGAAATATGCCTATGAAGTGGTGTACTGTGAGGCATTTAAATTTGTCGAAGAAGAGGTCTTTTATGCGGCTTCCAACAACAAAACTCGTTGTCCTGAAGAGCAGGAACTAAAGAAAGTCGGCCAGTATCAGATCAGCGATGAATCATTAATAGTGCAAGCAAACGGCTCACAACAAATTTGGACCACGAAAAAGGTCTACACCTCACGAGTGCATAAAGAGACCGAAAACTATTTCATTACCGTCTTCGATGATAATCGTTTCGAAAGCTACACCATGCAAAAAAACAAACGCTCAATGGAAGAACGTTTGAACGTCAATACAGGGGAGAAGCTATATCAAACCACACTATTTGATTTGCTTATCCCTACTGCGGGAGGTTACCGTCTTGCTACCGCTAGCAACTACATTTTTGACCGAAACTTCGCTCAAGATGGTGAGTGGTATGACAGCTTTGACTCGGATCTCAACGTAGTGACGTCATACAGCGACCTATTTGGTCATGAAATGTGCCCATTTTGGGATGTCTCTATCATCGCAGGAGAAGGTATGTTCAGTGATATCATCTCCTACTCCGATAAGGCCGATTGTCAGACGGCTCCCAAACTGTCTACGTACGCATTCGTCATATTTAATAATGAGTATCACCCCAATGATGTATTTCTCCACGGCGAAACGTATAGCTACATTTTGCGCCCGCTCCCTCAATACGCCAGTGAAGTTGAAGAGTTTAAAATCAATATGATTTATCACGATCCGATTGGGACAAAAACCACTCAGAAATTAACTAAAAACTCAAAATAAGTCTTTGTATTCCATAATTAGCACTCTTATTGACAATTTAAACAATTAATCTGATCAACAAAAAAATATTCAAAGTTTTTTTACGGTTTTTTTTCGGTTTTTCGTATCTTGAAGCTGCTTCCAAAAACGATCCAAAATGCGCTGCTTTTCCAATCTCACTAGTGAGATTTGAAGATAAAACAATAAAAAGCGACTTTCTCATTCGGAAACGAAACAAGGATTAAAACAATGAATAAGGTGAGTTTACTAGCAGCGTCAGTGGCTATCGCGCTAACAGGTTGTGGTGGTTCAGATGGTGGCTCAAACGGCGGTAATGCTGGCGTAGTGATCACAGGCTTTGATGGCTACTTCAAAAATGCAGTTGTGTTTGAAGATCTGAACAACAATGGTCAATGGGACACCAATGATACATTCCTTGGTCTAACCGATGAGAAAGGTCAGCTTAAAATCAAAGCAAAACCAGAGAGTACTCTGGCACTGCAAACTATCACGCCAAACGGTGCAAAACAGAAACAGCTTATCGCTTTAGATCCGACTTACGCAGGTACTTACACTGTAGATATGGATCACCCAAGCCAAGCGATGGCTCACGAACTGGTTTTCCGCGCACCAAACTCTTCTAACGTTATCTCACCAATCACTGACCTTGTTGCAATTGAAATGGCAAACGACAGTGCGCTAACGGAAGAAGAAGCAGTAGCAAAAGTAAACCAAGCACTTGGTGGTACGGAAGAAGCACCTATCGACCTATACAGCGATTTCGTTTCGGGTGTAGATAAAAGTGCCGAACTACATAAAACCGCTCAGATTCTGACTGAATCTAAAGCGCAAAACCCTGCGAACTACGAGAAAAAAGCGACTGAATTCGCGCAAGCTGCTGATCAAGAAGTAGACCGTCTGGTGGAGTCTGGTGCAGATATCAATGATCCAAACCTACGCCCAGTGATCACTGACAGCACACCAGAAAGCGAAAACCTAGCGCCAGAAACCGTAGTCAACAACAAGCTTGTTGTTAACGAAGACGTTGAAGAAGCAGCCGAAGAGAAGCTAGATAACCTACCTGAAATCGTAAAAGGCGCGAGCTTCGATGGTGTTGAACTGAACATTGAAGGTCTATTTAAAGACAAAGACCAAAACCTGGTGACGCCTAAACTGTCTCACAACCTAGGTGGAACTGGTATCGAAGTTCGCATTGAAGGCAACCAATTGATTCTTTTGTCAGCTGCTGAAGTCACCAAAGCAGGTGAGTTCGAAATCATCCTAACAGCGGAGGATAAAGATTCTGCAGGCAAAGCGCTTTCTACTGTAAGCACTGTATTTGAGCTGGACATCGAAACAGCAAACCAAGCACCAATCGTCATTGAAGAAGAGCAAAAACGCCTTCAAACTATCGTTGATGGCTGGCAGCTACAACAAGGTGAAGCTTTCGAGCAAACTCTTGATATCTCTGGTCTATTTAAAGACGAAGATGGCCAACTAGAAGAGTATACAGCGGAATCGATCTCTATCGACGGCTTGTCTATCGATGAAAACGACAACGCAATCATCACTATCGAAGGTACACCAGAAAAAGCTTACGCTGCAGGCCAAACTTTTACCGTTAACGTAGAAGATAACGAAGATGGCAAGGCTCGCGTAACCTTTAAACTACCAGAAGTGAAAGAAGGCACTACGCCGCCGCCAGCAGCTCACCCACTAGAAGGCAAAACTTGGTACTACTTAGAGCACGGCTCTGATGATGGTAATGATAACGATGAGTTCGACTACTCTCGTGTATGGTGTGAATCAATCAAGTTTGAAGGCGGTATTGTTTACGGTAACGTTCGCAGTTCAGAAAACCGCACAGAATGTACTGATGCCGACACCCAAATGGAAGATGCGACCTACAAAGTTGAAAATGGACGCCTGATCGCAACATTTAAATTTGAAGAAGATGGTGAGTCACTGACAGAATCTTTTGAAGTTGATGTTGCTGGTAATGCCGATGACCTAGCTCAAGGCGCAAAGACCATCGTTCATCGCCCTATCGCATTAAACGAGACGGCTGAACGCTACACATACTTTGCTGATGAGTCTGATGCAGAAGCTCGCATTCAAGTGAAATCGGATGATAGCTACGACAAACGTTTTGGCTACATGTACCTACCAGCAGAACAAGACAACACTTACGATCTAGGCATGGTGAGCTTTGCTTTAGTTGAGGGCCCACAAAGCTACAAGGCGTACATGAATTTTGACGTAGAAGGTAAAGACTTTAACTGCGATACCATCAACGAATTCTACAGAAGTTTTACGTTCTCTGGTGATGATCTAACAACGCCGTACAGCCAACATTACATCGGTGGCAGCTGTAGTACGCAGTTTGAAAATGGAGTCGAGTACGCAAGCGTATACTTTGATTTGTCAGGAATTCAGAACCTAGAGATTGGCAACGTATATAGCTTCATCGGCAAAACCAAAGACGAAAATGCAGAATACGTCGAAGCAGTGAAATTCAGTATCGAGTGGACTGGCGAAGGCGATAACGAATAACCTTTGAGCCCAATAAACACAAAGCCCCGCTCTTGCGGGGCTCTTTTGTATCCGTTTAATTACTTAACGCAAATCACGTTAAGTAACGAAGTGCCCGTGAGCTGATTTGGCTCTCGGTCAGCAAACAAGCCCTTTTTATCTTTACCCCAGTAAGGCAACTGCAGCGGCCAATTGTCTTTCTCCATCACCCCTGATGCACGCAGTGTTTTGAAGTCCGAGACACTCGCCAAGTCCATACTTAGTTGCTGACAGACCTTTTTCGAGCTCGCATAGTTTAAGCGGTTCCAAGGCTTTCCATGTTCCATGTAGAACTGGTTGTTGTTCTCGACCAAGTAAGGCACCACAAACGTTTTACCTTGCAGAATCGTCTTCAATCGTACCTGCACTGTATCGTTACTGATAATAGGCTGAGCAGGTTTAGGCGCTTGAGTCGGTTTCGCCGCTGGTTGAGAAGCTTGCTTCGGTGCTGCCTTAGCAGGCGTCTCTTTAGCTTTGAAAGCGTCCGTATTCGGGCGAGTCGCGGCTACTGGAGCAACGGGTGTCACAGGCTTTGCCTTCGCGGCAGGCTTCGGCATTGGCTTAGTTTGCTTCACCGGCTCTGACGTACCTTTGCCAACCACACGAATGAAGGCTTCTTTATAGGTCGACAAGGTTTTGACTCGCTGTAAATCCTGCGAGGCTTTGGCAAATTCAGTATAAGGACCAATAAGACATCGGTAGCCTTTTTGCTCTGGCTTCATCCAAACATCGGTGGTGATTTTGCCGTAGATCGGCTTGGCTTTGGCTAAAGACATCGGTTTTGGCAATAGACCACACTGGATCCAGAAGAAATCATTGCCTCCCTGCGGCACTTTCTTTCCCCATACCCCTTTCCCGATCGGACAAGATTGCTCAAGTACTGGCAGTTCTTTGTTACTCGCTTGAGAGGCTTGGCAAAGAAAACCCTCCGCAAGTACCGGTGTCGAAAATTGGGCGCACGCCAACAGCAATCCAAGGCTCAAGCCGGATTGGACGATACGAGAGGAATGTTGTGCCTTCTTCATTTCCATACGCTTCACTCTGAACAGTAGGTGATGAAATTATCGCGACAAAGCGTCAATAAAACATGAATAAAAAGTGATAAGCAAAAAAAGAGCCGGAATTGCATCCGGCTCTCAGTTTAGAAAGAATTTTATGAAATAGGCAACGTATAAGTGCGTATTTTAGTGATTAACCCTTGTAGATTTTCGGGTTGAACACGTCACGCAACCAGTCGCCTAATAGGTTGATAACCAGTACCAGCGTTACTAGCACGATACCTGGGAAGGCCGTAATCCACCATGCACCAGAGAAGATGTAGTTAAAGCCAATGCTGATTAGCGCGCCTAGAGACGGCTGGTCTACCGGAAGACCTAAGCCTAGGAATGACAGTGCCGCTTCCGACATGATCGCGTTCGCTACCTGTACTGTCGAGATAACCAAGATTGGCGATAGACAGTTCGGCAGAATGTGACGGAACATGATGCGCGGCGCTTTAAAGCCCATCACACGCGCCGCTTCGACATATTCTTTCTTCTTCTCTGCCAATACCGAAGCACGAATGGTACGTGCGTATTGCGGCCATTCTGCCACGCCGATGATCACCACCAGCATGACCACCGCGTATTGGCTGTAAAAATCACTGCCAAAGCTGGCTTTGAAGATTGCCGAGACAATGATCGCCACCATCATGGTCGAGAACGACAACTGCACATCAGCAAAACGCATCAAGAAGCTATCAATACGGCCGCCGAAGTAACCCGCAGACAAGCCAATGATGATGCCCAGTACTAACTGAAGACCAACCGCAAGAAAGCCGATAGTCAGAGACAAGCGAGAGCCGTAAAGAATGGTCGATAAAATATCGCGGCCTTGCTCATCGGTACCTAACACAAAGCGCTCATCGCCATCTTCCATCCAAGACGGTGGCAACTCAGAATCCATGATGTCGATGGACGTCAGATCGTACGGGTCTGTCGGTGCCAGAATTGGTGCGGCCAACGCCAACACTAAGAACATCATAAAGACGGTAAAACTTGCCATCGCAACTTTGTCGCGCTTGAAGTAATACAGAAAATCTGACTCTTTGAAACGCTGCCACGCTGACGGTGCAGGAGCTGGTGTTACATTTGATTGGCTCATGATTAAGCTCCTTTTCCAGTTAGGTTCACAGTTGGGTTGATGATGCCGTACAGCAAGTCAACGATGGTATTGGTTACCACAAAGATCAGACCAACAAAGATAACGTAGGCAGTGATCAGCGGTGTATCTACACGGTTGATTGCCTCTAGGAAAAGGAAGCCAGTGCCCGGCCATTGGAACACGGTTTCAGTAAGAATGGTGTAAGCCACCATAGTACCAATCTGCACACCACCGACCGTCAATACAGGTAACATGGTGTTCTTAAGTGCATGTTGGTAATAAATCTTTTGTAAGTTCAGGCCTTTTGCTTTGGCGAACTTAATGTATTCCGAGCTCAGTACTTCCAGCATTTCTGAACGTACCAGACGGATGAACAACGGCAGCATGATAGACGCTAGCGCAATACACGGCAGGATAAGGTGCTTGATACCATCAATGGTAAAGAAGCCAGATTCCCAACCAAGCACATTAGCGGTATCGCCCCGTCCGTAGGAAGGTAGCCAACCGAGTTCTATGGAGAAGACATACATCAGCATGATTGCGGTTAAGAACACCGGAATCGAGATACCCACACTACTCATCGCCATGACGAATTTCGTAAAAATACTCTTAGGATGGATCGCGGAATACACCCCAAGCGGTATAGAAAAAACAATAATGATGAGCGTCGCACCAAACACGAGCTCTAGCGTAGCCACCAGCTTATCGAGAATCACCTCAACCGCAGGTCGCTTGAAGAAGTAAGATGTACCTAAATCACCTTGCAGTGCATTGCCCACAAAGCGAGTGTACTTTGTGATAAAGGGATCGTTCAGGCCCAGTTCGTCACGCAGCGCTTGGCGCTCCGATTCTGAAACCGACTGACCTACAAGCTCACGCAGCGGGTCACCCAGGTTATCCTGAATGGCAAACGCCACCAAACTGATCACAAACATCACTATCAGTGCCTGAAACAGGCGCTTGACCAGAAACGAAAACATTCCTTGCCCCTTAACTATCCATAGATCTCTATTCAGAGAGAAAATTCAGTCTGTAAAACCAACTCAGTCCGACTGAAACAAAACTGAGTCGAGTGCTTTAAGTTGAGGAGGGACACCTATCCCTCCTCAAAATCGACTAACCGTGATTATTCAACCACTAGGTCACCGAAGTAAGGCATTACCATTGGGTTAACGATGTCTGCCGCTTTCACGTTAGACTTCGCGCCCCACGCTTCACTTTGCCAGTGTAGCGGTACGAATGCTGCGTCGTTGTATAGCGTCGCTTCTACACCTTTCAGCATTGCTGCACGTTTCGCTGGATCCGTTTCTACGTTCGCTGCTTCAACCACTTTATCCATTTCTGGGTTTGAGTAGTAACCACAGTTGTACTGACCACGGCCTGTATCTTCGTTACGAGTCATAGTTAGGAACTCGTTGAAGTTCGCTGAATCTTCCGTATCTGAGTGCCAACCGATCATCAGCATGTCTGCCGCACACTTGTCGAACTCTGGCCAGTATTGCGCTTTAGGCATCGTCTTCAGATCAACCTTGATGCCGATCTTAGACAGCATTGCCGCCGCCGCTTGCGCGACTTTCGCATCGTTCACGTAACGGTTGTTTGGCGCGATCATCGTTAGCGTTAGGCCATCTTCGTAGCCCGCTTCTTTCATCAGTTCTTTCGCTTTCTTCAGATCGTAGCGAGGAACCAGTTTGTCATCGTGACCTACGTAACCTGCAGGGCTTTGCTGACCAGCCGCCGTTGCGAAGCCTTTCATGATTTTCTTCACGATGCCTTCGTTATTGATTGCGTGAACAATCGCTTGGCGAACGCGAACGTCTTTCAGTGCTTCGTTGCTGTTTTGGTTTAGTTGGAACGTGATGATACGAGTACCAGGTAGCGTGACTAGGTCGATGCCGTCTGCATCTTTCACACGTTTGTGATCGTTTGGCGCTACTGGGTGAATCATGTCAACGCCGCCAGAAAGTAGCGCAGCTACACGAGTTGCGTCTTCTTTAATTGGTACAAGCGTTAGCTTATCAACGTTACCTTTCGACTCTTTATCCCAGTAGTCTTTAAAGCGTTCGAATTCCACTTTTACGCCCTGCTCACGAGAAGTCACAATGAATGGACCCGTGCCAGATACGTTAGTCGATGCAAATGAGTTACCGTGCTTCACTAGCTCAGACTTGTCTTTACCATCTTCTGTCTTACCAGAGTAGAACTTGCTGTCCATTGGGAAGATGTAAGTCGCCGTTTGCAGCACAAGCGGGTAAGGCCCTTTAGTCACTAGATCCACTGTGTAGTCGTCAACCTTCACGATTTTTTCGTACGGGTCGAAGATAGCTTTGAAATCTGGAGAGCTTTGTAGACGCTCGAAAGTCCATACTACGTCGTCCGCCGTCATGTCGTTACCAGAGTGGAACTTAACACCTTGGCGTAGCTTGAAACGTACCGTTGTATCGTTCACACGTTCCCAGCTTTCTGCTAGACGAGGTTCAAAGTCCATGTCTTGTGTGAAACGAACTAGTGGATCAAATACCATGTGTGACATTTGCAGCGTACCGCCTGATAGCTGCTCATGCGGGTCTAGCGATACTGGGTCAGCTGCGTAGCCAACTTTGATATCTGCTGCCATTGCGTTAAAGCTTAGGCCCGCTGCCATTAGCGCCACTGCTAATTTGCTTTTCATGGTTTTCATTTGCATAACTCCTTCATGCGGGAATTCGAATCCCTTGTTGTGTTTGCGTCTTTGTTATGACTAAGGTTTGTTGACCTTGATGGTCAGCCAAGCGAAAAACTTGGTTTATGCCGTTTTGATTTCTTCTCTCAAACCTGTGAATTCAGGCATCAGAGAAATCAGTTTCTTGCTGTATTCATGCTGAGGAGCGGTAAATAGCTGCTCAGTTGGCGCCACTTCCAGTAGCGTACCCATCTGCATCACACCCACTCGGTCACACATTTGGCGAATAACCGGTAAGTCGTGGCTGATAAACAACATGGTGAGGTTGAGCTCACTTTGCAGATCTTTTAGCAAGTTCAGAATTTGTGCCTGTACCGATACATCCAACGCTGATGTTGGTTCGTCACAAATCAGTAATCGAGGACGGGTCGCCAGTGCACGCGCAATAGAAATACGCTGACGCTGACCACCGGAGAATTCATGAGGGTATTTCACGCCCGCCATTTTGCCCAAACCTACGTGATCAAGCAGGTCATTCACAATCTGACGCGTTTCCGCTTCATTCTTAGTGAGCTTATGGAAACGAATTGGCTCCGCGATGATGTCGAAAATCTTCATACGCGGGTTCATTGAAGTGTATGGGTTTTGGAAGACCATCTGCATTTGACGACGCAGTGGACGACGCGCTTTTTCTGATTTCAGCGCCGTTAGGTCAATGCCTTCAAAGCTTACTTGGCCTGAGTTTGGTTCGTACAAACCAGCAATCACACGTGCGATGGTCGATTTACCTGAGCCAGATTCACCCACCAAGCCAAACGTCTCGCCTTCGTGTACTTCAAAGCTGACATTGTTCGAGGCCTGCACGTATTCGCGGCGGCTTTCAAACAACGAATCTTTGGTCACGAAGCGTAGGTTTACGTTCTTCACATCCAATAGAGGGCCAGTGTAGTCGCGTTGGTCTTGGCTTTGACCTAGCCAGTGGTTCTTGATATCCAGTTCTTGTAGCTCTGTCGCTTCTTCGATGTAGCTCACTAGTGGGAAGCGATCGAGTTTAATGTCAGAACGAGGAACCGCAGAAATCAAGCTGCGTGTGTATGGGTGGTCAGGATCGCCCAATACCTTAGCGGTTGGGCCAAATTCAACCAAATCACCACGGTACATTACCGCAACGCGGTCAGTCACGTTTGAAACCACGCCCATGTCGTGCGTCACCAACATACAACCTACGTTGTTCTTGATACACAGTTCACGGATAAGGTTTAGGATTTGGTCTTGGATTGATACGTCGAGTGCCGTAGTTGGCTCATCGGCAATGATCAGATCTGGCTCACCAGCCAGTGCGATAGCAATAACCACACGCTGACGCATACCGCCAGAGAATTGGTGTGGGTACTGTTTAAGACGGTTTTCAGGTTGCGGAATGCCAACCTGCTGCATTAGAGAAAGCGCGCGTTGATACGCCTCTTCATCCGACACCTTCATGTTGGCGTGGATGGTCTCTTTTAGTTGCTGCTCAACCGTGAATAGAGGGTTAAGCGAGGTCATTGGATCTTGGAAGATAAAGCCAATCTTAGAGCCGCGAACCTTACGCATCGCTTCCGGTGTTAAACCAGAAATTTTCTCCCCATCAAGGTACACATCGCCACTGGCAACACGACCCGGAGGGCTAAGCAAATCAATAACGGCGTTACCAACGGTGGATTTACCCGCACCTGATTCGCCAACAACACCCACAATTTCGCCACGATCGATATGAAAAGAAAGCGATTTCACGGCCGCATGGACACCGTGACGGGATGGATATTCAATACGAAGGTTTTTCACCTCTAATAGTGACATTTCAGACCTCTACTGCCTTGTCTGTGGTATCGAATCGCGCAATAAAAGCGCCATTCATCACCTGAATGAATCCGTTCAAATTCAGAATAATACTCTGAAATCTTAATGCGGAGACAATTTGGCAAAAATTACACAAAAAAGCAACAATTAAAGTATATTCCGCCTAAAAAACATTATTTACACGCACAATGAGCGAATAGAAATGCATTAACAAGTATTTAACCATTTTCATAGCACACCATTTTTGTGCGTTACGCACCAATAAAAACAGAAAAATGCTCTAAATTTACGCATAAACTCACTATTGATAGTATCCCTATTATTCACACGCCATTATTAACATTTACCAAACAATATTCCGTTCTTATTAGGATTTTTCGACATAAAATGTTACTAACAAAATAGTCTGCATACATAAAAAGCCAAAATTCCCCTACACACATAGAGGTGAAAACGTGAGCAGATCTGCAAAACAAATGAAATCTGTCACCTAACCTAGGTTATGCGTCAGTTATGCGATTTTGTGATTAAGCTAATTTTCTATCGATTGAAAACGCTCTCTGAACTGGGGGCTTTGGTGGGGGAAAAGAAAAGATCAGCCATCAGTTTTGCGCTTTCCACTGTCATTTTGAGTGAGATAAGAGATAATCAAACTCTAACGTCGAGTAGTGAATGAAGGAGCCCCTGTGCTTAAAGCGATTTTTTTTGATATGGACGAGACTTTATGTGGCACATCTCAAGCCGATAAAGTAGCAGGACAAGAGTTTGCCGATTGGATTGCTCAAACTTACCCTCAGGTCGCTGACTCCACGGCCTTCGTGCAACGCTACTTACAAGGTGTGTATAAGAAGCTAAACGACGAATTCCCTCAGCTTATTGCTCTACTGCCAGATGAAAATGCGTTCCGCTGCGGTTTAATCCAAACCATCTTGGCAGAACAAGGTATCGAGATCGATGCAGAACAAGCTCAGCAGGCACAAAGCTTCTTCGATTCAGCTCGAATGGGTGCTTTTACCTTCTTCCCAAACGTGAAGGAAATGCTGACTGAGCTACGCCAACACTACAAATTGGTGGTGATCACTAACGGCCCTATCTTCTCCCAGCATCCAAAACTCAAAGCAACACAAATGAGCGAATGGGTTGATCACATTATCGTTGGTGGCGAAGAGCCTGAAGAGAAACCTGCTGCAAGTATCTTCCATAAAGCACTCAACCTTGTTGGCGCGAAACCAGAAGAAGCGATTCATATTGGTGATTCTCTACCAGCCGATATTGCGGGTGCCAACAATATGGGCATTCTGAGTGTATGGGTCAACGAGGCAGGCGCAGCAAATCCCACCGATATCAAGCCAAACTATGAAGTGAAAGAGACGGTTGAGCTCAAAGAAATTTTAAAAACGCTCGCTCAATAAAGCGTTCAACTCAAGAAATACAAAGCCCCAGCCACCGTGCTGGGGTTTCTTTTGTCAGCTCGAAAAGCATTTGGATCATGGGTGGTCAAAAGCTCCCAGAGCTGTACATTTTGGTGGAATTGAAAATGAAGTGAGAGCTTTTGAGAGTAAGAAATGCAAAAGCCCCAGTCTTTCGACTGAGGCTTCAAATAGCGGTCGATGGAGAGCCATATTCTAGCTTCAGGCGAACCCCACTTGAGTTCAAACCCATTGAAATACTGCCGACTTATCTAGTCCAAGCGAGATCATAAGCTATAAAACGACGAAAGCCTGCTAAAAAGCAGGCTTTCTAATAGTGGTCGGTGAAGAGGGATTCGAACCCCCGACCCTCTGGTCCCAAACCAGATGCGCTACCAAGCTGCGCTATTCACCGAACTGTATTTGCTGATTCTCTCAAATCAGACTGGATACTTCAACTAAGAAGTCACCTAAATTAATGGGGTGGCTAACGAGATTCGAACTCGCGACCACCGGAATCACAATCCAGGGCTCTACCAACTGAGCTATAGCCACCATCAATTTTTACTGTTTACCGCTCTATTATAGCCATAAACTAAATAGTGGTCGGTGAAGAGGGATTCGAACCCCCGACCCTCTGGTCCCAAACCAGATGCGCTACCAAGCTGCGCTATTCACCGACGAATTTTGTTTCGACTCTTGGGATATCTGAATCAAAACTGGAAACTTCATTAATTTAATGAGTGACCTAAATAATGGGGTGGCTAACGAGATTCGAACTCGCGACCACCGGAATCACAATCCAGGGCTCTACCAACTGAGCTATAGCCACCACTATTTTGTGCCGTTAATTTGTATTCCGGAATGGCACGCCCGAAAGGATTCGAACCTTCGACCTTTGGCTCCGGAGGCCAACGCTCTATCCAACTGAGCTACGGGCGCATGCCCCATCGGCGGAGAGGAATAATACGGATATCACACTATGCCGTCTAGTACTTTTTTTACTTTTTTTCTCGTTTGGTCTCTTTTTCGACAGTTATCTGCCTTTAAAGTGAATTTTTGATGTGATTCACGCCCTGTCATGGATAACTTGTTGTTTATTGCAACAACTTATCGGGATATAATCACCCATTATTTACATTGATTTAACAGTCGCAACCAGATTGTTCAATCACTTTAGACTGTTAGAGATGGTATTCTGCATAGTATTCAAGCCATGCATCGAAACTGTCTCTAACCGCGCTAAATACTCTAACTATATAAATAGGTAAGTCACTTACCTTTGGAATGTGAAGTGGGTTTAATGGATATGTCTCGACGAATGATTAGCGTTTTGTTCGCTGCCTTAACTTTTTCTACGGCAGCTTTAGCTTCTGACATCAGCCAAACTGAATACGATGCGATCGCAGAACGCATCAAGCCTGTCGGTGATGTTTATCTAGCAGGTGCAGAACCAGTAAAAGCAGAACCAACTGGTCCCCGCGATGGCGCGTCAGTTTATGGTACTTTCTGTATTGCTTGTCACGCATCTGGCGTAAACGGCGCACCGAAGACTGGTGATGCTGGAGATTGGGCGCCGCGTATTGCACAAGGCAAAGACGTGTTGAACAACCACGCAATCCAAGGCTTCAATGCAATGCCTGCAAAAGGCACGTGTATGGATTGTTCTGATGACGAAATCATCGCGGCAATCGACCACATGATTGAAGGTCTATAATAAAGACATCAACGAAAAAGGCTTGCCACTTGGCAAGCCTTTTTGTTTTTAGCAAGTTAGAACAACGTTGTTCTACTTCTTAAACATTGCTCGAATATTGGCGATGTGTGCTTGGCCCTTTGCCATGCGTTCTTCTGCCGACACTGGCTTCTTGTTTGCTTCCCATTCAACATCATCAAATGGCAGTTCATCCAAAAAGCGGCTTTGAGTTGGTTTAAGCAGCTCACCAAACTGTCGACGCTCTTTACACATAGTAAAGGTAAGCTCACGCTGAGCTCGAGTGATGCCCACGTACATTAGTCGACGTTCTTCTTCAACGTTGTCTTCATCAATACTGGTTTGATGCGGCAAGATACCTTCTTCCGAACCAATCAAGTAAACATAAGGAAATTCTAGACCTTTCGACGCGTGCAATGTCATTAGCTGAACGGCATCACTGTCTTCATCCTCCTCACCACGCTCCATCATGTCACGCAGAGTAAGGCGTTGAACGACCTCTTTTAACGTTTTCTCTTCTTGGTCATAGTTGTCGCCTTCTAAATCCGCCACAATCCACGAGTAGAGATCAGAAACGTTCTTCATGCGCATTTCTGCCGCTTTCGGACTTGCTGAGGTTTCGTATAGCCAATCTTCATAATGAATATCACGCACAAGCGAACGCACCGCTTCGACCGTATCACCACGCTCTGCTTGATCAGCAATCGCCACCAACCATTGCGTGAAACGGCGCAGGTTTTCTAAGCCACGGCCGGTAAGGTGCTGCTCCAGCCCCATCTCAAAGCTGACTTCAAACAGGCTCTTACCACGCATATTGGCGTAGCTGCCTAGCTTCTCTAGTGTGACCGGACCAATTTCACGACGGGGCGTATTCACAATACGTAGAAATGCATTGTCATCATCTGGGTTCACCAACACGCGTAGGTAAGCCATGATGTCTTTGATTTCCGCACGAGCAAAGAAAGACGTGCCACCAGATAGCTTGTATGGCACACGGTTTTGCATCAGTGACTTTTCAATCAGACGTGACTGGTGGTTACCACGGTATAAAATCGCGTAGTCTTTATAATCGGTGCGGTTTAGGAACTTGTGCGCAATCAATTCACCCGTTACGCGTTCTGCTTCGTGCTCTTCATTCTTCGCCAGCAACACTTTGAGTTTTTCACCGTCAGGAATTTCCGAAAACAGTGATTTCTCATACACGTGAGGGTTGTTGGCAATCAAGATGTTTGCCGCACGCAGAATACGACTGGTCGAGCGGTAATTCTGCTCCAACTTAATCAAGCGCAAATTTGGATAATCTTCACCAAGCAATACTAAGTTTTGCGGTTTAGCACCACGCCATGAATAGATAGATTGGTCATCGTCGCCTACTACGGTCAAACGACCACGCTCGCCAACGATTAACTTCACCAAGTCATATTGGCTAGTGTTGGTATCTTGATATTCGTCCACCAATAGGTAACGAATGCGGTTCTGCCAACGTTGACGCACTTCTTCATTGTTACGTAGCAATTGCACTGGCAGAGAAATCAGGTCATCAAAGTCGAGCGCGTTGTACGCCTTCATCTGCTTCTGATACATTTCAAAACAGAACGCAAATAGCTGTTGTTGCTCACCTTGAGCCAACGCTTTGGCTTGCTCTGGTGTCAGCATGTCGTTCTTCCAGTTAGAGATACAACTTAGCAACTGGCGCAGCAGATCTTTGTCGCCATCTAGCTGCTTTTCTGTCAGTTCTTTAAGAAGCGCAAGCTGGTCTTGATCATCAAACAGTGAGAAACCGGCTTTCAAGCCGAGATGTTTGTACTCACGCTTGATAATGTTAAGCCCCAAGGTGTGGAAGGTCGAGACCATCAGACCTTTCGACTCACTCTTACCCAACGTCTGGCCAACGCGCTCTTTCATTTCACGCGCCGCCTTGTTAGTAAAGGTTACCGCAGCAATATTGCGAGCCTTATAGCCACACTGCTGAACCAAATAAGCAATTTTATTGGTAATTACACGAGTTTTACCCGAACCAGCCCCAGCAAGCACCAAGCATGGGCCTGATACGTACTTAACGGCTTCGTCTTGTCTAGGGTTCAGCTTCATAAAAATTCTCTGCGGGTGGAAATAGTGGCGCCTATGATAAAGGGGTGTCCTTGTGAAAGCTACGCTGATTTTCACGTAAATTTTACACGGATAGTTGCAACATTTTGTTGCATAAGTGACCAGTCTTTACGCTATAATGAATGAACGTTCATTCATTGGGTGGTGGGGTTATGACCAATAACACTACTGGAGATAAATACCAGCAAATCATTACAGCTGCTGAACGCTTAATCGCTGAGTCAGGTTTTCATGGTCTTTCCATGCAAAAACTTGCGACTGAAGCCGGTGTCGCTGCAGGCACGATTTACCGATATTTCTCAGATAAAGAACATCTTTTGGAAGAAGTTCGTCTTACTGTTACCAAACGTATTGCGGACGCCGTTCAAGCAGATGTGACTGACGATATGCCATTGAAAGAGCGTTACCGCACTATGTGGCTCAACATTTGGCACCTTGCTGGTTCAAACTTAGACACTTTAAGCAATCGTGTCCAATATGAATCACTGCCTTGTGCAAGTCGTGGAAATACTAGGGAACTTGAACGACAAATGTTTGCCCAAGTAGATCGTCTTTTTAATCAAGGCAAAGCGGAAGGGGTATTCAAACCTCTTGATAACGAAATTCTTTCAGGGTTGAGTTTCGAAGCTAGTGTTGCGCTTGCTAGAAAACATGCTTTGGGATTTTATCAGCTGGATGACGATGCGCTGGAAGCAGCCGTTGAAGCCAGCTGGGATGCAATTATTAAACACTAACTTGGAGTTCTTAATAGAATGAAAAAGTGGACTTTCTTTATGTTGCTTATCGCGATTCTTCTGTTCGGAAGCGTGATAGGTTTCAACTTATTCAAGCAACAGAAAATTGCTGAATACATGGCGAATCGTCCAGAGCCAGAATTTCCAGTAACCGTCACAGATGTAAAAGCGGTTGATTGGATTCCGGTGATCGAAGCGATTGGTTTTATCGAGCCGAACCAAGGTGTCACTGTTGCGAATGAAACCAGCGGTGTCATTGATAAGATTTCTTTCGATTCAGGCACTCAAGTTGAAGAAGGCCAACCTCTAGTACACCTAGATTCTGAGGTAGAAAAGGCTAACCTTAAGAGCTCTCAAGCAAAATTACCAGCAGCTCAAGCGAAGTACAAACGCTACCAAGGTCTTTTCAAGAAAGGCTCTATCTCTAAAGAAGCGTATGACGAAGCTGAAGCAAACTACTTCTCACTTAAAGCGGATATCGAGAGCCTGAAGGCAACCATCGACCGCCGTGAAATCAAAGCACCTTTTGCTGGTGTTGTTGGTATTCGTAACGTTTACCTTGGTCAGTACCTACAAGCAGGTACCGATATCGTACGCCTTGAAGACACTAGCGTCATGCGTCTGCGCTTCACTGTGCCGCAAACAGATATCTCTCGTATCACACTTGATCAAGAAGTGGATATCTTCGTTGATGCTTACCCAGACAGACCTTTCAAAGGTTCTATCTCGGCAATCGAACCTGCGGTTAACGTTCAAAGTGGTCTGATCCAAGTTCAAGCTGACATTCCAAACAGCGATGGCAAACTTCGCAGCGGTATGTTTGCGCGTGCAAACATTATTCTGCCTAAGTTAGAGAACCAAGTAACGCTACCGCAAACGGCTATCACGTTTACGCTTTACGGTGACAACGTGTACATCGTGACTGAAGAAGATGGTGAAAAACGCGTTAAACAACACGTAGTAAAAGTTGGCGAACGCACTAAAGACATCGCGCATATTCTAGAAGGCGTGAAACCAGGTGATGTGGTGGTAACTTCGGGGCAAATCCGTCTAAGTAACCATGCGAAAGTGACCATCGTTGAAGATTCGGCACTGACACCACCTGCTGAAACACCAATGCTTTAATTGGAGGCATCATGCGCTTTACTGATGTTTTTATTAAACGTCCAGTTTTAGCGGTATCGATCAGCTTTTTGATTGCGTTACTTGGTTTACAAGCCGTTTTCAAAATGCAGGTTCGTGAATACCCTGAAATGACAAACACGGTAGTTACAGTAACTACTAGCTATTACGGTGCTAGCGCCAACTTGATCCAAGGCTTTATTACCCAGCCTTTGGAGCAAGCGGTGGCTCAGGCCGATAATATCGACTACATGACTTCACAGTCGGTACTTGGTAAATCAACCATTACCGTCAACATGAAGTTGAACACCGATCCGAATGCAGCACTATCTGATATTCTGGCCAAAACCAACTCGGTTCGTTCACAGCTTCCAAAAGAAGCGGAAGATCCAACAGTAACCATGTCTACGGGTTCAACAACGGCGGTTCTGTATATTGGTTTCACTAGTGATGAGCTGTCTTCAAGCCAGATCACCGACTACCTTGAACGTGTAATCAACCCACAGCTATTCACGGTTAACGGTGTATCAAAAGTTGACCTATACGGTGGTATGAAATACGCATTACGCGTATGGCTAGATCCAGCGAAAATGGGTGCACTTAAGCTGACCGCAACCGATGTGATGGGCGTTCTAAATGCCAATAACTACCAATCAGCGACCGGTCAAGCAACAGGTGAATTCGTTCTTTACAACGGTAGTGCTGATACTCAGGTATCGAATGTTGCCGAGTTAGAAGCACTGGTTGTAAAAACGGGTGACGGTGACGTAATTCGTCTTGGCGATATTGCAAAAGTAACGCTAGAGAAGAGCCACGATGTTTACCGCGCAAGTGCAAACGGTCAGGAAGCGGTGGTTGCTGCGATTAACGCGGCACCAAGTGCTAACCCGATCAACATCGCTGCAGATGTGCTAGAGCTACTGCCTCAGTTAGAGCGTAACTTGCCAAGCAACATCAAAATGAACGTGATGTACGACTCTACTATCGCTATCAACGAGTCAATTCACGAAGTTGTGAAAACCATTCTTGAAGCGGCGGTCATCGTACTGGTGGTTATCACCCTATTCCTTGGTTCATTCCGAGCGGTAATTATCCCTATCGTTACTATCCCACTATCATTGATTGGTGTTGCGATGGTAATGCAGGCGATGGGCTTCTCGTGGAATTTGATGACACTTCTGGCAATGGTACTCGCCATCGGTCTGGTGGTGGATGATGCGATCGTGGTTCTTGAGAACGTCGACCGCCACATCAAGGAAGGGGAATCGCCGTTCCGCGCAGCCATCATCGGTACACGTGAGATTGCCGTACCAGTAATTGCAATGACACTGACACTAGGTGCGGTATACGCACCGATCGCGCTAATGGGCGGTATCACAGGCTCACTATTTAAAGAGTTCGCGTTAACCCTAGCGGGTGCGGTGTTTGTGTCTGGTATCATCGCTCTGACTCTGTCGCCGATGATGTGTTCAAAAATGCTTAAGGCAAATGAAGAGCCAAGCAAGTTTGAACAAAAAGTGCATCACGTATTGGATGGCATGACCAACCGCTACGAGAAAATGCTGACCGCTGTTATGGCGCACCGCCCAGTGATCATCGCTTTCGCGATCATCGTATTCGCAACGCTCCCAATTCTGTTTAAGTTCATTCCAAGTGAATTAGCTCCTTCAGAAGATAAAGGCGTTGTCGTACTGATGGGCACTGCACCATCGAACGCGAACTTGGATTACATCCAAAATACCATGAATGACGTAAACAAGATTCTGTCTGATCAACCAGAAGTGGAATACGCTCAGGTGTTTAACGGTGTACCAAACTCTAACCAAGCGTTCGGTCTTGCGACTCTAAAACCTTGGAGTGAACGTGAGGCAAGCCAAGCAGAGATAACCAAACGCGTAGGTGGGCTAGTTTCTCAGGTGCCGGGTATGTCTGTTACTGCATTCCAGATGCCAGAACTTCCTGGTGCAGGTTCAGGTCTGCCTATTCAGTTCGTTATTACTACGCCAAATAGCTTTGAAAGCTTGTTTACGATCGCAAGTGATATTCTAGCGAATGTGTCAACTAGCCCTATGTTTGTCTACTCGGACTTGGATCTAAACTACGATTCAGCAACGATGAAGATCAGCATTGATAAGGACAAAGCTGGCGCGTACGGCGTGACCATGCAAGATATTGGTGTAACGCTAAGCACTATGATGGCGGATGGTTACGTAAACCGTATCGACCTAAATGGTCGTTCTTATGAGGTAATCCCTCAGGTTGAACGTAAATGGCGTCTAAACCCAGAGTCAATGAAGAACTACTACGTACGTTCTGTTGATGGTAAAGCTGTGCCACTTGGTAGCTTGATTACTATTGATGTGGTCGCAGAGCCTCGCTCTCTACCTCACTTCAACCAGTTGAACTCTGCTACAGTTGGTGCAGTACCATCACCAGGTGTTGCGATGGGTGATGCCATAAATTGGTTCGAAGATATCGCACAGAGCAAGCTACCTGCAGGCTACAACCATGACTACATGGGTGAGGCTCGTCAGTTTGTAACGGAAGGTAGCGCACTATACGCCACATTTGGTTTGGCACTGGCAATCATCTTCTTGGTACTGGCAATTCAATTTGAATCTATCCGCGATCCAATTGTAATCATGGTATCGGTACCACTAGCAGTATGTGGTGCATTGATTGCTCTGGCGTGGGGTACGGCCTCGATGAACATCTACTCGCAGGTTGGTTTGATTACTCTGGTTGGTCTGATTACCAAGCACGGTATCTTGATCTGTGAGGTAGCGAAGGAAGAGCAGTTACACAACAAACTGTCTCGTATCGATGCGGTAATGGAAGCGGCGAAAGTTCGTCTACGTCCGATCCTGATGACAACGGCGGCGATGATTGCAGGTCTGATCCCACTGATGTATGCAACGGGTGCAGGTGCGGCTCAGCGCTTCAGTATCGGTATCGTAATCGTTGCTGGTCTAGCGATCGGTACACTGTTTACGCTATTCGTACTTCCTGTGATTTACAGCTACCTAGCTGAGAAACACAAGCCACTGCCAGTATTTGTTGAAGACAAAGACTTGGAAAAGCTAGCTCGAGTGGATGAAGCAAAAGCTGCTCATCGCGAATTAGCTGATAACAAGTAAGCATAAAGCACTAAGAAAAAGGTCACCTCGGTGACCTTTTTTATTGCTTCTCTCTTTTTTGCCATCTAAATGGCGACTTTCCCGTATCATTTACATAGAATGTGGGCAAATCAAAAGGAGTTTTAGCCACTATGTTTGACCCAAAGAAATTAGAGCAAATCGCTAAACAAATTCACGAATCAATGCCACAGCCAGTAAAAGAACTAGGCGCGGATGTTGATCAAAAAGTTCGCCAAGTAATCCAAGGTCAGCTAAACAAGCTAGACGTAGTTAGCCGCGAAGAATTCGATGTACAAACTCAAGTTCTGCTGCGTACTCGTCAAAAGCTGACAGAGATGGAAAAGAAATTGGCTGAGCTTGAAGAAAAGCTCGCTGATAAATAAGCGAGAAGCGAGAAGCGAGAAGCGAGAAGCGAGAAGCGAGAAGCGAGAAGCGAGAAGCGAGAAGCGAGAAGCGAGAAGCGAGAAGCGAGAAGCGAGAAGCGAGAAG